>JBEKVL010000551.1:0-4983 GCA_049514055.1 Tepidisphaeraceae bacterium
TCAGCGCGGGACGGTGCATGGCGGCCGGATCGGCCAGTGTGCGTCCCCGGCCAATGAACTGGTCGCGGGACGTCTCGTAGGAAGTCGTGGTGATCAGGGTGGCGGTCGCGCCGTGGACGGTCATCAGGTGCAGCATCCAGGGCGGCCGCTCCCCGGCGGAGCGCGGCCGGCGGGTGCAGAGGATCGCTTGGCGCTGGCGAACGAGTTGTGTTTGTACGAACAGGTTGCTGAACGCGGGGTGCGCGGCATCCGCGGCGGGCGTCGCCAGGACGACCTCGGCGTAGCTCGTCAACTCGATGGTGCGAGCGTTGCGGCCCCGATTGGTGATGCTGATCCGGCGCAGCTCGATGTCGTCCTCGGGCGAGACACTGATCTCCAGATGCGTTTCGATGGCCCCATCGCACCGCCGGAATTCGGCGCGTCCCTGTGAATAGATGGCCTCGTAGGAGTTGGGCTCCCGGGTCGTCGGCTGCTGCGCGGCCGACCAAAATTCGCCGGTCTTGATATCGCGGAGGTAGCAGAACGTGCCCCAGCAGTCGCGCGTGGAGTCCTCCCGCCAGCGCGTGACGGCCAGGTCGCGCCAGCGGCTGTAGCCGCCGCCGGCGGCGGTCAGCGCGACGTGATAGCGGCCGTTGGAAAGTAAGTGGACTTCGGGCACCACCGTCCGGGGCGTGGTGAAAATGCGGAAGTTCGACCCTGTTTCGGCCGGAGCGCCGTGTGCGTCGGAAACCTCGGCCGGGTGTGGGAAAGTGGATGGCGCTTTGGGGATCCGTTCCTGCAAGAGCAGATCCGTCGCCTGAAACGCGGGCTCAGACTGGAAACGTCGCTGCATCGGCCGATCGAGCAGCAGATACGCCAGCGAGAGAAATACAATTCCCTGATGGTGCGCCATGTAGGACCGCACGGTGGCGCTCTCTTGTCCGCGCGGCAGTCGCGACGGGGTGTAGTCCACCGCCTCATAAAAACCGTACTCGCCCAGACGCTCTTCCTTCGCCAGACGGCGAAGGTTGGCACAAGCCGGCTCGGGGACGACCATGAGCGCCATGGCGCTGGCGTAGGGCGCGACCACCAGGTCGTCGGCCAGCCCGCGCTTGAAACCCAGCCCCGGGACGCCGAAGGCCCGATACTGATAGTTCAGGTGGGCGTCGATCTTGGTGTACCCGGATTCCGAGACACCCCAGGGCACGCCGCGTTCGCGGCCGTACTCGATCTGCCGGCGCACCACCGCGTGGTAGGTTTCGTCCAGCAGCGTGTGCTCGTAAGTGGGCATGACCAGCAGCGGCATGAGGTACTCGAACATCGAGCCGCTCCAGGAGACCAGCGCCGTTCCTCGGCCGGTGTTCGTGAGCGATCGCCCGAGGTTGAACCAGTGTTCGGCCGGAAGCTTTTCCTGGGCGATGGCAACGAAACTTGCCAGCCGTGCTTCCGAAGCAAGCAGGTCGTAGAAGCCGCTGTCGAGGCGGCGGTCGGCGACGTTGTATCCAATGCTCAGGAGGTGGCGGTTTTTGTCGTAGAGGAATTCGTAGTCGATGTCGGCAAACGCGAGGCAACGCACGGCGAGTTGCCGCAACACCGGGGCGCGTTCCGCCGCGACTCCCGAGGCCAGTTCGTCGAGGCCCGCGGCCAGGGTGAGCAGATGTCCCGCGAGGTTCCCGCTGTCGACGGTCGAAACGTAGCGGGGCTGAAGCGGCTCGAGGGTCCGCGTGTCGTACCAGTTATAGAAATGCCCCCGATGGCGCTCGAGCTTATCCAGCGTGGCCAGCGTCCGCGTGGTTCGTTCGATTACGCCGGCGGCGGCGATATAGCCGAAATCGTATGCGGCCAGATTCGCCAGGAGTGACAGGCCGATATTGGTGGGGCTGGTTCGGTGTGCCAACCCCACTGGCGGATCCTCCTGAAAATTATCCGGCGGAAGGTAGTTGTCGTCGGGCCCGACAAACGCCTCAAAGAACCGCCAGGTACTCCGTGCGACCCTTCCCAGGAAATCCAGATCCTCGGCCGACAGGTGAGGCGGCTGGGGTTTGACGGTGCGGCTCAACCAAAATGCAATCCCCGGCGCCGCGAACCAGAGCGCGATCACAGGCGTGGCCACCACCAGTGCATGGGGCCTAACGAGGCAGAGGGCCAGCAGGCAAATCGTCGCCGTCAGCGGCAGTACCCACATCGATGAGTAGAATCCCGGAATATTGGTGAATGCCGCGTGCTGCGCAGTGCGGGCGGTGCGCCACTCCAGCAGTTTGCGGCCGGTGACCAGCAAGCGCACGGCCGTGCGGACGATGGCCTCGGTGCTCACGAACGCATCGTAAGGCAGGCAGGCCAGGGTGAATCCCTGCTGCAAGACCTGCCGCGCGACGGAATATCCCACCATTCGCGCATTGTGGACGACGGGGAGGTCCGCCGGCCGGCGGGTCAACTCCGCCGCGCCGTTAAGAATCGCCGGCAGCAGCAGAATTCCGATGACGACAAGGGTGTAAGACAGCCCAGCACCCGGCAGAAGCCAGCCGACAATCAGCAGTGCGAGCAAAGCCCCCGGCAGCACGCTGCGACGAACATTGTCCAGGATTTTCCAACGGGACAACGCGGAGATCGGGTTCCGTACCCGGCGGGGCGAGTTGATAGTTGATGGTTGATAGTTGATAGTTGGGAGTCCGGAGTTGAGAGGCGTAAGGCGGGAGTCGCCCTTCTCACTGGCAAATGGCAACTGACCACTGGCAACTTCCCGCCTCCCAGGCACGCGCGGCAATAGCCACTGCACGATCTGCCAATCCCCGCGAATCCAGCGGTAGCGCCGGCTCACATCGGCGGGGTAGGACGATGGGTAATCCTCGAAGAGCAGCACGTCGCTCACCAGCCCCGATCGCGCGTACCCGCCTTCGAGCAAGTCGTGGCTGAGAATGCGGTTCTCCGGCAAACGCCCCGCGAGCGCCCGCTGGAACGCATCTACATCGTAAATCCCCTTGCCGACGAAGGATCCTTCCTCGAAAACGTCCTGGTAGACATCCGATACCGCATGTGTGTATGGATCAATGCCCGGTTCGCCGGCAAAGAGCCGCGCGAATCGCGACCGATTGGCGCTGGGCATGCTGATGCCGACGCGCGGCTGCAGAATGCCGTATCCCTCGGTCACGCGGCCGAGTTTCTCGTCGTAACGCGGCCGATTCAGCGGATGCGCCATGGTGCCGACGAGTTGCCACGCTGAATCGCGCGGGAGTTGCGTGTCGCTGTCGAGCGTAATCACATAGCGGATGCCTTGAAGGCGGTCGGTCGGGCCGACAATCGAAGCGAAGCGGCCGGTTTCCCGATCGGGGTCGCGCAACACCTCATTGAAGTCTTCGAGCTTTCCTCGCTTTCGCTCCCATCCCATCCAGACATTCTCTTTGGCGTTCCAACGCCGGGCTCGATGGAACAGGAAGAAACGATCTCCAGGATGTTTTGCATTCAGGGACTCGATTCGATTGCGAACACGTTGGAGCAGCGCCTTGTCTCCCGCAATTGTCTCTTCCGGCGCGTCGGCGAAGTCGGTCAGCAGGGCGAAAGAGAGGTTCTCGTCCCGGTTGGCCAGGAAGCGCACTTCCATCGCCTCCACCAGATCGTCGATTTCCTGAGCATCGGTGATGATGGTGGGCACCGCCACGATCGTACGGTGCTCGTCCGGGATGCCTTTTGAGAAGTCCAGCCGCGGCAGGATCCGCGGCCGCACCAGCAGCATGATTCCCCAATTGACCAGCGCCATCGCCAATTGGCTCGCGCATACGCAGAGCAGAATCCCCAGGCTCGCCAGGCTCCAGTGCCCCAGGCCATGGCGAACGGCCCACCATAAGACGAGTGCCGTCACCAATGCCGTCGTTAGGGCGATGGATCCAATGTACAGTGAGAGTGGAAATCGCCGGCCAAACCCGCGCAGTAATTGCCCCAGCGTAGTCCGCAGGGTGGCCGCCCGCTCCAGAGTCTGTCGGCCTCGACCAACCAGGAAATACCCCACATGACCCTTGCGATTGTCGCCTGGGCTGCCGTCCTGATCACCGTGGCCGGTGGCGGTGTTGTCGTGGGCCAACGCGATGGCCCGGTGCGCCACTTCATCTTCGCTGAGCAAACTGTGCCGGGCAATCTCCTCGACGGCATGGCGGTACTGGTCGCGGGTAACGAAGTCCATCGCCGGGTAGACCCCGGCCGGATCGGTGCGGAGAATCTGCTCCACGCCGCTCATGGTCTCCACGAAATTGCGCCACTCCATGGCTCCCAGAAAGCGCAGGCTCCCAATGCTGTTGCAGATTGAGACCTGATCGGTCGCCTGGTTCTGGCTCGCCTGTTGAAAAACCGTTTCGATCGTCTGCCCCTGCTCGGCAACCCGGTGCTCCAACCAGGTGAGCGCGAAAATGACCGCCGGCCCGCGACCCTGCATGCGGCTGGCGAACTCAGAGATGAATGCGGTCGAGAGTGGCGGGTTTTCCTTGACCATCTCCGCAAGGACCAACACGACTTCGGCCGGCGCCGTGGCCACCACGTCGAGCATACGCTCGATCCAGTAGGCGGCCCTTTCGCGGTCCCGCCGTCCCGCGGCCACCCGGGCAACCACACGCCGCAGATTCTCGAGCAATCCAAGCCGCAGCATGATCGGAATGGCCCAGAGTTCACCGAGTCGAAGCGGTGTTACCGACTGATACGAGGTCACGAACGCGCGCAGGCTTTCGGCATCGACCCGGCCATCCACATGCGCGATCAGTTCCAGCGCGATGGCGTACGCTCGCGGGTAGCCCGCGGACGGGCCGTTGTTGAGTTGCGGCAACTCCCTGCTGTAACCCCTGGGCAGATGCCTGCGAGCAGTGCGAATCTGCTCCTCGATGAGATGATAGTTGTCGAGAAACCACTCGGCCGCCGGGGTGATCCGCCGGTCCCGCTTCACGGCGTCGGCCACCAGGCCGTAAGCTTCGCGGAGAAGTTCCTCATTCGCGGCAAGACGGGGGAGGAGACGATCCGAGCCGT
>JBEKVL010000552.1:0-4958 GCA_049514055.1 Tepidisphaeraceae bacterium
GAAGACGAGCAGCAGGGCGCCGACCACGACCTTGGTCCAGCCCGGCGAGAACCGGCCGCTGAAGGTGATGATGGTCTGGATGATGCCCAGAATCAGCACGCCGAGGATGGTGCTGGCGACGTAGCCGACGCCGCCGGAAAGCAGGGTTCCGCCGATGACCACGGCCGCGATGGCGTCGAGTTCGAGGCCCTGGCCGGCGTTGAGGGCGTCGCCGGACGTGTTGGCGATGGTGTGACACACGCCCGCGAGAGCGGCGCAGAAGCCGGAGAGGACGTAGATGCCGATCTTGGCGGCGCTGACAGGCAGGCCCATCAGGCGGGCGGAGGTTTCGTTGCCGCCGATGGCGTAGACGTTGCGGCCGAAACGCGTGAACAGCGAGAGCAGCGAGCCTGTGACAAGGATGGCCATGAAGATGTCGGTGACGATGGTAATCCGGCCTGGAGGTATTCCGGAACCGATTTTGATGGCGGTGTCGGCCGCGGACGTGACGACTTTATGGGTGATTTCGACGGAGTTCTCGGAGATGTACAGAGCCAGGCCGCGGCAGAAGAACATGCCTGCGAGCGTGACGAGGAACGGCGGCAGGTCGAAGAAAGTGATGAGCGTGCCGTGGGTCAGCCCGACAAGGATGCCGACCGCGAGCATGATGGCCCAGGCGAACAGAGGGTGGACGTTGTGATGCTGAATGAGGACAGCCGTGGAGATGGAGACCAGGGCCACCATCCCGCCGACCGAGAGGTCGATGCCGCCGGAGAGAATGACGAAGGCCATGCCGACGGCCGTGACGCCGAGAATGGCGCTCTCGTGGAATATGTTGAAGAAATTGTAGGCGGAGAGATAGCCGCGGTCGGCGAAGGCCATGGATGCGCCGGTATAGAGCAACAGCAGCGAAACCAGCGCGGCGATGACGGGAAGATGTTGACGCGTGATGGGCAGAGTCATGCGGATTTCCCCGAAATGCCAAGCAGCTTGCGGAACTTGGGCGCCTGGAGAAGGCAGACTGCGATAACGACGCCGGCCTTGAGGACGAGCGTGATGTTGGGGTTGACGCCTTTGTTGAGAACGGTGGTGGTCAGGGCCTGGATGAGGACCGCGCCGACGAGCGTTCCCAGCAGCGAGAAGCGGCCACCGGTCAGTGCGGTGCCGCCGATGACCACGGCGAGGATGGCGTCGAGTTCGAAGTTCAGGCCGCAACTGGGCGGGTCGGCCAGGGCGATATCGGCGGCGGGAATGATGCCGGCGACGGCCGCCAGAAGGCCGGTGATGGCATAGGCCATGAGCTTGACGAAGCTGGAGCGGATGCCGGCGATGCGGGCGGCGGCGGGGTTGTTGCCGACGGCTTCGACGAAAAGCCCCGCGGCCGTAAGGCGCGTGAAAACGGCCATAAGCACAAACGCCAGTGCGGCAATGGCGATGGGGCGTGGCAGGCCCAGGAATGAGCCGCGGCTGATCGCGGTGAAGGCCTCGGAGCGGATCTCGACTTTTTGCGAGTCCGTGAGAATCTGGGCGATACCGCGGCCGGCGACCATAAGGATGAGCGTGGCGATGATCGGCTGAAGATTGAGGAAGGCAACGAGGGCGCCGTTCCACATGCCGAGCAACAAGCCGACCAGCATGGCAATGAGTACGATGAGGCAGATGTGCGAGGAGACATTGATGGCGGAAAGAGGCGACTTGTCCGGCCGGGCGATGAGGCACGCGGCGACGGCGCTGCAAATGGCCATGATGGAGCCGACGGAAAGATCGACGCCGCCGGTGGCGATGACCAAAGTCATGCCCATAGCCAGCAGCATGACCGGGACGCCGCGGTTGAGGATATCGATGAGGCTGCCGTAAAGCCGGCCATCGCGGATCGTGAATCTGAAGAACCCGGGCACGAAAAGGAAATCGAAGACCAGTAGCAGTGCCAGCGCCAACAGCGGCCAGACGATGTGCGGCAACGGCCGGCGCTCGCCGGCTGGGGCGACAGGCAACACGGGTTGGGGTACGGGTGGTGGCCGGGTCATTTCTGTTCGCTCGCGATGGTGTTGAGGATGGCGTGTTCGGAGATTTGCCCGCCCTGGAGCAGGCCGACGGATTTACGGTCGCGCATGACCACGACGCGGTCGGCGCTGCGGACGACTTCCTCGAGCTCGGAGGAGATGAAGAGGATGGCCATGCCTTCCTTGCGGAGGTCTTCGAGGAGCCTGGCGATTTCGAACTTGGCGCCGACGTCGATGCCGCGCGTGGGCTCGTCGAGAATCAGCAGCCGCGGCTGCGAGGCAAGCCAACGCGCCAGCAGGGCTTTCTGCTGGTTGCCGCCGGAGAGAAGTTTCATCGGCTTCTCGGCGTCGGGCGTGGCGATCTTCAGTGCGGCGATGTACTTGTCAGCCAGTTCCTGCTGGCGCGCCCGGCCGATCCTGCGGAACCAGCCCAGGCGCGCCTGGAGCACCAGCACGATGTTTTCGCGAATGGAAAGGTCGGGGATGATGCCGTCGAGTTTGCGGTCCTCGGGGCAGAAGCCAAAGCCGTGGCCGATGGCCTGACGGGGGGAGTTCAACCGCACAGGGACGCCGTCGATCGCGAAAGTGCCGCCATCGAGGCCGTCAGCGCCAAACAGGAGCCGGGCGGTTTCAGTCCGGCCGGAGCCGAGCAGCCCGGCCAGCGACACCACTTCGCCCGGAGCGATGTCGATATCGACGGACTCAACCGCCCCCGCTCGGGCAAGTCCATGGGCGATGACAAACGGCGAGCGGGCCTTGGCGGCCTGCGCCTCGCGCGAGTGCGACATCGCGGCGATCTCGGCCGGGTCGCGCCCGACCATCCGCCCGATGAGTTGCAGCCGCGGCAGTTCGGCCGTCAGATACTCGCCAACCAGTTTGCCATTACGCAGAACGGTGATGCGGTCGGAGACTTCGTACACCTGGTCGAGGAAGTGGGTGACAAAAACGATGCCAAGACCCTGGTCGCGGAGTTTGCGCATGGAGTCGAAGAGGCGTTTGACCTCGTTCTGGTCGAGGCTGCTGGTGGGTTCGTCGAGGATGAGCACCTGAGCGTCGATGTCCAGCGCCCGGGCGATGGCGACCATCTGCTGGATGGCGATGGAGTACGAGGCGAGGGGTTTGCGTACGTCGATCTCGACGTCGAGGCGCTTGAGGGCAGCCTCGGCCCGCCGGCGCATCCGCCCCCAGTTGATCAGCCCGGCCACCAGCGGTTGTCGGCCCAGGGCGATGTTCTCGGCGACGGACAGCGTGGGAACCAGGTTGACTTCCTGGAAGACGCAGGAGATGCCGAGTTGCTGGGCATGCTTGGGGCTTTTGGGATCCAGCGGCCGGCCCGCAAGGAGGATTTCGCCGCCGTCGCGGGGATAGACGCCCGTGACGACCTTGATGAGCGTCGATTTGCCCGCGCCGTTTTCCCCCATGAGGGCGTGGATTTCGCCCGAGCGCAGGGTGAAATCCACGTTGTCCAGGGCGTGAACACCGGGAAAGCGTTTGTGGATCCCGCGGAGCGTGAGAAGAGGTTGAGGCGAAGTGTCAGGCATAAGTTGCCGGCATTCAAGAGTTCTGGTGGAACGGACTTCCAGCCCGCGCCACAGGTCATGCTCGAACCATGCGGAATATACAAGGTGAATGCCAATTGGAAAACAGACGGCGGGGCCGAAGTGTTCGACAACATTGACAATGCTGTGAACCGTCCGTAGCTACGCTCCACCCGATCTGCTCCCGAACCAGCGCCGAGGTATCTGCGAAATGAAGCAGACGAAATACCGGCGGCGGGCAAGCGCGCGTGGGACAATGTCGGGATCGTCATTCGGACGGTCGGCAGCGGCCGCGGGGATTTGACTCGGCAACATCCGGCGGGTCCAATATGCATTCGTGCGTGGCGAAGATCGCACGCATCGCGTCCAGAAGCGCTCGAGGTCGCGACACAATCGGTTCTCATCGAAACCAGGAGCCAAATCATGCGCGTCTTACGTCTCATCAGCCTGGCCATCGCTTCTTTCGCGATGGCGTGTTTCGTCTATGGATTCGCCGCGAGGATCGCGGCAAAGCACGTGGGCGGCCCGGCATATGCTGCGGAGCCGGCCGCGGATCTGGGGGCGCCTCCTGCGACACCAGTCCAGGAGCAGCCGGAGGTTCTGACCAGCGGCCCGGTGCATGAAGCGTTTGCGAAACCGGTCAGCATGCAGGCGCAGGCAAGCGTGGTGGCTCCGATCGAGCCACCGGCGGTGATCCAGGAGACCCCGCCTCAGGACCGTCCGCAGGGAGACCACTACACCTGGGTGCCCGGCTACTGGGCATGGGAAGGCACGAGCAACAACTATCTCTGGGTCAGCGCCTGCTGGCGCGTGGCCCCACCGAACATGTCATGGGTGCCCGGCTATTGGAATCGGGTTGGCGGCGGCTGGGAATGGGTAGCCGGATTCTGGACGGCCAATGGCACCGCGGCAATTGACTATCATCCGGCCCCGCCGGCGGTGACAGATCTTCAGCCTCCGGGCCCGCCGCCGGTTGCGGACAACATCTGGGTGCCATCCTGCTGGTATTGGCGCGAGGGTCGGTATGTGCTGCGGGCCGGCTACTGGATTCAGCCGCAGGCCGGTTGGCTCTGGGTTCCGTCCCACTACAACTGGACGCCCCGAGGCTACGTATTCATCGCCGGGCACTGGGATTACTCGCTTGAACGTCGCGGAGTTCTGTTTGCGCCGGTGCGCTTCGCCCATGCGACGGTTGGAGTGGGTTTCGTGTTCTCGCCGAGCGTGGTCGTGGACGTGAATGTGATGACCGCGAACCTGTTCACTTATCCACGCTACTGCCACTACTACTTCGGTGACTACTACGACGACGCCTTTGTTCAGATTGGCATTTTCCCGTGGTTCGACCGGGAGCGTATCCACGGCTGGTATGATCCGATCTTCGAATACGACAGGTGGCACTTCCGCGCCGAGCCGGATTGGACGCAGCGCCTGCGCCATC
>JBEKVL010000553.1:0-4953 GCA_049514055.1 Tepidisphaeraceae bacterium
ATTCTCAGAACCAGGCTCCGATGCGCGTGGGCCGGCGGCGGCACCCACGGCCGCGGACGCGGAGTTGGCACCTGGCCCCAGCGCACCGGCAGCCGCCAGCGCTCCAGCCGGGCCAGCAGCAAAGCCCACAGCGGCGCCGCCGACGCCGCCAGATCCACGAACAACCGCGGCCCATGTTCCAGCACGCGCCCGCCGGCCTTGAGCACCGATTCCGTCAGCCGGCTCAGATCCCAACCGCTTTGGGACGTGGCCTGCTCCATCCGGGCATCGCGCGCGGCACCTGATACTCCCCCGCCACAACGCGCCAAACTGCATTCCATCACGCAACCGGTAGTCTGTTCTTCTGGCGGTAGGGTCTGGGCGTCTATCTCGACAATCCGCATGCCTGGCAATCCGCCTGCCCTTCAACTTGCCCTGCCGGATGATTATCATGGGACGAGTCAATCCGCTGCGGAATGGAGTTCCGGGCGGATAGGGTCCGGGTCACAAGTGCAACCTGCATGGAGGCCGCACCGGAGCAGCCATGAGCGCGGAACTGCCAACTCGTCAAGTATGGCAACGTTACGCAATCGCCGTGCTGGCCGTCGCCGCCGGCGCGGCCGCTCGGATGACGGTCTTGCGTTCTCTGGGAACGCAAATGCCGTTCGTGACGTTCTATCCGGCCGTCATGATCGCGGCCCTCTACGCGGGCTTTTCCGGCGGGCTGCTGGCGACCGTCCTTGCCACCATCGCGGCCCTCTTCTGGATACAACCCGTGGGTGATGAACCTTGGGTCAACGCTCCCGCCCATTGGCTGGGAACGGCTCTCTTTGTCGCATGCTGCGCGACGCTCTCATGGCTGTGCGACGCCATTCGTCGTGCCCAGGTTCGGACGAGTCAGGCCGAGGCGCAGGTCCGGCTGGCGTGCGAACGCGAAGCTGCCGCGGAGGTGCTGCGGCAAAGCGAAGAGCGGCTCCGGTTTCACGTCGAGAACACCCCGCTGGCAGTCATCGAGTGGGGAGCGGACTTCCGTCTCTCGCGCTGGTCGGCCGAGGCCGAGCGTATCTTCGGCTGGCGGGCGGAGGAGGTTCTGGGCAAACGCCTGGACGAGTTCCGCTGGGTCTTCGAGGAAGACGTGCAGCAGGTTGCCCGCGTTTCGGCCGGACTGGTCGATGGCACCCGCCGGCGCAGTGTCAGTGACAATCGCAACTATCGGAAGGACGGCTCGGTCGTCCATTGCGTGTGGCACAACTCCTCGCTGGTGGACGCCTCGGGAAAACTGGTGTCCATTCTCTCGCTGGTTCTGAATGTCACGGAGCAGAAGCGGGCGGAGGAAACGCTGGCGAAGAGCGAAGCCACGTTGCGGGCCATCCTGAACGCGACCACGGAATCCGTATGGCTCTTCAGCCCCGACGGTCGGGTTCTCCTGGGCAACTCAACCGCCGTACGGCGGTTCGGACAGCCGGCCGGTGAGATCATCGGCAGACATTTCGCGGAGATCATGCCGCGGGAACTGGCCAAGTCGCGGCTCGAACGCGTGAGGCAGACCATCGACTCGCATCAGCCTGTGGAATTCGAGGATGAGCGTAACGGCACTCGCTTCCATCACAGTTTCTATCCCGTGCTGGACGCACAGGGGTGTGTGAGCAGCATCGCCTGCTTCAGCAGTGACATTACCGGGCGCAAGCAGGCCGAGGCGATGCTGCGGCGCTATGAGGTTCTGGCCGCACAGAGCCGCGACATCATCCTGTTCATTGGGCGCGACAACGGCCGCGTGCTTGAAGCCAACGCCGCCGCCATCAAGGCGTATGGCCGCAGCCGTGAGGAGTTGCTGGCGCTGACGATCCACCAGGTGCGAGCGGCCGAGACGCAGAAGCTGACCACCGCCCAGTTGGAAGAGGCCGACATGCACGGCATCCTCTTCGAGACCGTCCACCAGCGCCGGGATGGCAGCACTTTTCCGGTCGAGGTCAGTTCACGTGGTGCGACCATCGACGGCAGCCGCATCCTCGTCAGCGTGGTGCGGGACATTACCGAGCGTAAGCGGGCCGAGGGCGCGCTGCTGGACGCCAAGGTCAGCGCCGAGAAAGCCAGCGCCGCGGCCGAGAAGGCCAGCAGAGCCAAGGACCAGTTCCTCGCCGCCCTCTCTCACGAGTTGCGCACGCCGCTGACACCCGTTGTCGCCGCCGCCGGAGCACTGCTGCGCGATCCGCGGCTGTTGCCCGAGGTGCGCGAGGATCTGGAGACGATCCATCGCAATGTGGGGCTCGAGGTGGCGCTGATCAACGATCTCCTCGATGTGACGCGGATCGCCTCGGGCAAGCTGGTGCTTCACAAGGATCACGTGGATGCCATCCAGGTGCTCCGCGAGGCAGCCCGCATCTGTTCCGGCGATCTCGATGGAAAGAGCCAGATCCTCACCATCGACGCCGGCGGGGAACCCTGCCTGGTCGACGCCGACGCCGCCCGCCTGCATCAGGTCTTCTGGAATCTCGTCAAGAACGCGATCAAGTTCACGCCCCCCGGCGGACGAATCACCATCGCCTGCCACAGAACAGGTGGCCCGGACGCATGCGTCGCGGTGAGCGTATCCGACACGGGGATCGGCATCGATCCGGCCGTCCTGGCCAGGCTCTTCACTCCGTTCGAGCAGGGCGAGGAAGACACCACCCACCGCTTCGGCGGCCTGGGGCTGGGGCTGGCGATCACCAAGGCGATCGTCGAACTGCACGGCGGACGCATCAGCGCCGCCAGCGAAGGCAAGGGCAAGGGGGCGACGTTCATTGTGGAGTTGCCGTTGCTGTCAGTACTCAGTAATCCGTCGTCAGTAGTGGCATCTCCAGATCTACGGACCACTGACTACGGACCACTGACTGCGGCGAAGCCGCTGCGCATTCTTCTCGTCGAAGACCACGTCGATACCGCCAGGATGATGGCCCGGCTGCTCACGGCAGACGGGCATTCGGTGGTGAATGCCGGCAGTGTCAAGGATGCACTGGCGATGGCCGCGGCGGATACCTTCGATGTGCTGGTCTCCGACCTGGGCCTTCCCGATGGCGACGGCCACGCCCTGCTGCGGCAACTCCGCGAGCGAGGCGTGTCCGCCAGGGCGATCGCCCTCAGCGGCTACGGCGCGGCATCAGACGTGCAGAAAAGCCGGGAAGCGGGCTTCTCCGAGCACATCACCAAGCCTGTCGATCTCGATGCCCTGAATCAGGCGCTGATGCGTGTTGCCAGCGCCGGCCGGAGCGAATCTATTGCTGAGTGACATGTCCAGAAAGGACGCATCTGTGGACACCGCCAACGCGCCGCCAAAGCCAGCCGTACTGGATCCCGCGCGATCGCTGGCGGCCGAACTGTTGCTGGAAGAGGATCTGGATCGATACCGGCTCGCCAGGAGCGTTCACGACGGATTGTGCCAGACGCTGAACCTGCTCAGCCTCAAGCTCGGTCTGGCGCAGCGATGCGCGCCGTCAAGCGAGATGAAGGCGTTGCTCGCGGAAATGGCGCCGCTGATCAAAGAGGCGGGACAGTCGGCACAGAAATTGATGTTCGACCTCAGCCCCCCGGTCCTGCATGTTCTCGGCCTGTTGCCGGCGGTGCAATGGCTCGCCGAACAGATGGAGGCCAAGCACGGGCTGAAAGTGCTGGTGGAAGACGACGGGCAGCCCGGGGAACTGGCCCATGCGGCGAACGTGCTCCTGTTTCGCTCGGTTCGGGAGCTGATCACGAATGTGGCGAAGCATGCGCACGTATCCAGCGCCAGGGTGGAGCTGCGCCGCCAGGGAGCAAACCTCGTGGTGGCCGTGGAAGATCACGGCGTGGGGTTTGACGCCCAGGCCGCACAGATGCAGGGAACACTCGGACTGCCCGCCATTGACGCGTGGATCGTACACCTCGGAGGCCGCGTGGAGATTCGAACGGCCCCGGGTCGCGGAGCCATGGTAATCCTGACGATACCGCTGCCGGTCATCCGAGCAGTTCCTCCCAACCCTTGCGGTACTCCCGCTTGATGAACTTGTCGGCCTCGGGGGCGTTTGTCGCCTTGAGCGTCTCGGGATCCCATTCCAGTTTCCTGCCGGCGCGGAAGGCGACATTGCCAAGATGGTTGGCTTCAGTGAGCCAGCCGGCGTACTCGAAGTTGCATGTCGTCGGCTTGCCCGTCTTGCAGGCGTCGATCCACTCGGCATGATGGCCGAGCGACTTGGGAATGCTCTGCGGCGGACGCTGGAAGTTTGCGAAATCCTTCTCCGGCAGCAGCACATGCTTGCCGTAGTCCGACAGCACCATCCCCTTGTCGCCGATGAACAGGCAGCCACTCTCCCACTTGGGAATCCCACCGGCCGTCCAGATCTCGGGCTTGCTCTCGCCCTGGTGCCAGGTGAGTCTCACGGCCGGCATGTCGCCTCGGGCGGCGTATTCATACGTTGCGCTCATCGACGCCGGCGCGATCTCCACATGCGCCGGGCTCCCCGTGGCTTCGATCGTCAGCGGTGCCTTGAGCTTCAACGCCCAGAACGGCAGGTCGTTCCAGTGACTGCCCAGGTCGCTCATCGTCCCATTGCCGAAATCCCACCAGCGATACCACTTGGGGCCGGGGAAATATACCGGATTGAACGGCCGCTCGGGCGCCGGCCCCAGCCACAAGTCCCAGTCCAGCCCGGCCGGCACCGGGGCCGCTTCCTTGGGACGTTCGGTGACGTAAACGATGTCCCCATGCTTCTTGGCCGCCTCCTGGCTTTGCAGGCCCCAGGCCCGGCCGACCCACACATGCACTTCCTTCACGCCGCCGATGGCCCCGCTCTGCACCAGTTCCACCACGCGGCGATAGTTGTCGCCCGCGTGGATCTGCGTTCCCATCTGCGTTGCCACCTTGGCCCTGGCGGCCGCCTCGCGAATCTTCCGGGCTTCCCAGATGTTGTGCGTCAGCGGCTTCTCGCAATACACATGTTTCCCGGCCTTCAGCGCCAGGAT
>JBEKVL010000554.1:0-4952 GCA_049514055.1 Tepidisphaeraceae bacterium
GACCACCAGCTCATCGCAGCGGCCACGGATGCGGGTGATCCGCGGCGCGCGGATTCCGCAGGCGCAGGGGTCGGGCATGAGCCGGGCGATGTCGCGGGTGCGATAACGGATCAGGGGCATGACCCGGCGGCGCAGTGTGGTGAAGACGACCTCGCCGAAGCCCTCGGGGTCGCGATCGACGATCTCGGAGAGAAAGTCGAAGTTGTCGAGATGGTAGCCGTCGGCCTGATCGCAGGGCTGGAAGCCCAGGGCGCTGCCCTGTTCGACGCTGCCGTAGCACATCTTGAGTTTCGCTCCCTGCCAGACCTGCTCCATCCACTTCACGGCCGCCTGGGGCATCTCCTCGGCGCCGCCGATCAGCAGTTTGAGTGGGCGGGCGCCGTGTTTTTCGGCCAGTTCGGTGAGGCGGATGAGCCAGGTGGGCTCGCCGAAGATGACGGTGAATCGGCAGGACTCGAGCCGGCGATAGACCTCTACGGGATCGACCTTACCGAAGGCCTGGCAGAAACAACCCATGGACATGAGCCCGTAGTGGGTGATCATGCCCGGGATCCAGATGGAGAAGTCAAAGGCGTTGGCCACCCGATCCGCGGGCGTGAGCCCCATCAGCCGGAAGCCGGCGGCCATGCTGTGGCCCATCTCGGCCAGTTCCTGGTGGCTGTAGTAGGCGCGCTTGTTGCGGCCGCTGGTGCCGGAGGATTCAAAGACGAGGTTCGGGGTCCGGCAGATGAACTCTTCGGGGCGGGCGGCGAGGTCGTCGGGGGTCGTGAAGAAGTCGCCGAGGTCCTCCGGCCGGCGCACCCTGGCGGGATTGATGCCCCGCTGGGCGAAGGCCTGACGGTAGAACGTGCTGTGGCGGGCGGCCCAGCGGAGGGTCTGCCGGAAGCGGAAGAGCCCCAGTGTCGACGCCAACCCCGGCGGCATCCTGCGATAGGCGCAGGCCAGAGCGGCGGACGGCAGGCTGTCGTACACCCAGTTGATCAGAGAGTTCAGCATCGGATCGGTCCTCGGATCAGGCGATTGCCCTCAGGGCATGTTCGATGGCATCAACGGTAATCGCCAGGTCATCAGCGGTATGCGCCGCCGAGTTGAACCAGCAGGCCGTGCCGGAATTGTTGACGTGAACGCCGCGCCGCAGCAGCGCGTGGCGGAAGGCTGCGTAGCGTTTCTGGTCTCCGGCGCACAGCCCGCGGTAATCGCGCGGCGGTGAAGTGAGCCCGAAGACGACCTGGAACATGGCCCCGAGCCCCTGCACGACGCAGGGGACCGCAAGATCGCGCGCGGCGCGCCGGATGGTTTCCATGAGCGTCTGGCCATGCAGGCGCATGCGCGAAAGGGGACCCGGCTGCGACAATGTGCGAAGCGTGTGCAGTGCGGCGGCGGCGCAAAGCGGGTTGCCGTTGTAGGTGCCGCCATGCTTGACCTGGTTCCGCGCGACCAGTTCCATCACGGCGCGGCGGCCGGCGAAGGCGCTTATGGGCAGGCCGCCGCCAAGCGCCTTGCTGTAGACGGCCAGGTCGGGCACAACGCCGAACAGTTCCTGGGCGCCGCCCGGAGCGATGCGAAAACCCGTGACGATCTCGTCGAAGATCAGCAGGATGCCGTTGCCGTTGCATTCCTCGCGCAACGCCTCGAGGAAACCGGGCACGGGGATGATGCAGGCGTTGTTGGCAACCACGGGTTCGGCGATCACAGCGGCCAGTTCCGGCCCGTGACGGCGAAGAATCTCGCGCAGGGCACCGAGGTCGTTCCAGGGGCAGATGACGACGTCGGCGACAACCCCGGCGGGGATGCCGCGGGAGTGGGGGCAGCTTGCGGGGGTCTTTGCGGGCCCGGCCTCCTGCGGCGAGGGACGGTTGCTGACAGCCAGGACATCCACCCAGCCGTGGTAGTGGCCTTCGAACTTGAGGATCTTGTCGCGGCCGGTGAATCCGCGGGCGGCGCGAACCGCGCCGCAGATGGCTTCGGAACCGGAATTGGCGAATCGCACCAGTTCAGCGCACGGAACCATGCGGCACACCTGCTCGGCAAGTTCGACTTCCACGGTGTTGCAGGTTCCGAACATGGTGCCCATGTCGATCTGGGCGACAAGGGCGTTGCGAAGGCTGGCATCGGTGTGGCCCAGCGGGAGGCTGCCGTAGCTGAGAAGGTAATCGACGAACTCATTGCCGTCGGCGTCCCAGATACGGCTGCCGCGGCCGTGATCCATGTAGAGAGGGTATGGCCGGTCACCCGTGGCCGTGGCGCGGGCCGAACTGCTGATGCCCCCGGCCAGGACACCCCGGGCGCGGGCAAACCAGGCCATGGAGACGAGGGTACTGTCGCCTTCGGGCAGCCCCATGAGGCCGGAAACGCTGGTGTCCAGCAATGTCATCATTCTTCCTCTCTGGGGAAACGCTCCCCGCACCAGTCGAGGACGAGCCTGGTGAAGCTCGCAGCCACGCGCTGCACACTGGAGAAACGGATACGTTCGTTATCAGCATGCGCCAGCGAAAGCGAACCGGGCCCCCACACGAGCGTGGGCGTTCCCAGAAGATGTGCCCGCGTGCCGGCCTCGCAGCCGGCGTTAAACGCGCTCCAGCCGCCCTTTCCACCGGCCGCGCGCCTGGCGACCCGGGACAGAGGCGACTGCGGCGATGCCTGGTGCCCATTATATCGCTCGGTGAACTGAATATCCACGTTGCCGGCATCATGGCCCCGACAGGCCACTTCGCGGGGCAGTTCCCTGGCCAATCTTCGTTCCCAGACGGCGATGTTATCATCCGGGAGCAGTTCAAGATAGCCGGCGCAGAGACATTCGTCGCAGATCATCCCCTGCCAGCGGCCGCCGGATACTTTGTCTACGGTAATCGGCCGGGCGATGGGGTAGGCAGCGAACAGTCTGTTCGCGGCGCGGTCATTCCAGCGGGCCTCGAGTGTGTCCAAAGCGTCCAGAACCGCCCTGGCCAGACGGATTGCATCTTTGCCTTCCCATTTCACGGTGCCGTGAATCGCCCGGCCGCGGCAGGTGATCTCAAAGCGGCAACCCGCGCGCGAGGCGCAGCGGGGGAGAGACTCGGTGGGCTCGAGGACGATCGCGGCGTCGGCCTTCACGCCGCGGGCGATGCTGGTCAGCGTGCCCAGGCCGACACAATCCTCTTCGCCGGGAACCAGTTCCAGCATGACATCGCCGGCGAGGCCGTCGCCGGCCAGATCACGGGCCGCAAGCATGGCCCAGAGCGCGCTGATCAGCGGGCCCTTGACATCGCAGGCGCCCCGGCCATGAATCCAGCCGCGCCGCACGGCGCCCGACCAGGGGCCTGGCGACCAGCGTTCGGGACGGGGAGCGTCGACGACATCCGCGTGGGCATTGAAAATGAGGCTGCGGCCGCCGCCCGAACCCGGCAGTTTAGTCACGAGCGTGGGTCGGCCGGCCAGCGGCAGATGGTGATTGGCTAGCGAGCAGTGTGCGGGCAGATTCGCTTCCCTGGCCTGCCAGATATCGACAACAAAACCCTGCCGCCTGCACCAGTCCGCGACCAGGCGTGTGAATGGGCCTTCGCTGCCGCTGACGCTCGGGACGCGCAGCCAGTCGCGCAAGGTCCGGCGCATGGCCGCATTCCATCGACCGACGGAACGGGAAGCGCGGGCCTGTGTCCAGATTGCTGGTGACACGCGGACGTTTCGGGTCATGCGTGTACTCCTGACCACGCATTGTCCAGTATGGCACGCACATCAGTCAGGCTGGAGAAACTCGTGCAGGGTGTCCCGCAGTTCTTCAGGGACGCGGCCAGCGCCCCTTTGGCGAAAACACAGCCGGCCTTGCGGGCCGCGCACAGATCACTCCGGCCATCGCCTATGTAGATCGACCTCCGGCCCTGCTCCTGGAGCAGTTGGGCGGATGCGCATTTACAGTGGGCCGCGCCGACCGGGCAGGAGGGGACATGATGGGGACAGACCAGACGAAGCCGATCGCCGTGCCGCTCGATCGCGTTCGAGCGAACGATCACACTGCCGAGGCCCGCCGAGTCCAATATGTGGTTGATGAAAAGGTCGACGCCATCGCTGAGCACGGAGACGGGAACGCGATGTTCCCGCAGCAGCGAGAACAGTTCCCGCGCGCCGGGATCCAGCGGCACCTCTGCAAGAAATGCAGACAGATCGGCCGGCGAGACGCGAATAACGTCGAATTCGCGGCTCAGGCATTCCCTGGACCCGATCTCGCCGCGCTGCCATTGCTCTTCCACGGTCTTCCATGAATCGTCTACCGCGTAGCGGCGAATCAGATCGTCGATCACGTCAACCTGGGTGATGGTGCCATCGAAGTCGATGAACACCTGGGCCCGATCGGCCGGGGGAATAGTCGTGGTTCCACCGGTTCCACGAGCGATCTCCCGCGAGACCGTGACAAACGGTTTGAACGCTGATGCACCTCGATGACTCAAGACAGTATCTTTCCACATTCAGGGAGCGCCCATTTATGAACTGGCAGCCGTCTACACGAAGATGATAATACCTGAAGATTACGGGAAGATGTAGTCCTCAGTCCATTTTCAGTCCATTGCCCCATCGTTTCCATTGAAACCGCTTCGGCAAATCGGCGTCGAGCGGCACGGCCATGCTGTCTCCGCCCTTGCGTACTCGCCTGCGGATTATCCCGCGACCTTTCGGAACCGGAAAGCTTGGTACACTTCAGTTCCCGTCGGTCTCTGTTGCTTGTAGACCTTCTCAAGATTGTCAACCTCGTCCAGGATCGGCGTGGCCAACTTGCCGTAGTCGGTGGCCACCTTGGCCTGCTTGAGTTGCCCGACCAGTCTGCCGAACGCTGTAGCTTCGGCTGTCGAATACTATCCCATGTTTGGTATCCCGGACCCCTCCGCGTCGCGGGACCATGCGGTTTTCCCGAGGAATATTGAGTTCGGGTGGGGAAAATCCGAAAAAGCGTAGTGACACTATCCACAGGAATCCGTCAG
>JBEKVL010000555.1:0-4945 GCA_049514055.1 Tepidisphaeraceae bacterium
GGTAACTCTCATTACGTGAACTCGACCGGTAATGTCGGGATCTCGGCGACCGAGACCCCGACGGGCGCGGCAACCTCCACGGGCGTGAGCGGTGGCGGGCTGAATGTGGCGGGCACGGCGACCAGCCTGACGCTCAATCCGACGGCCATAGCATATGTCGGCGCCAATACCACCGTGATTGCGTCAGGGAATATAGGTGTCGGCGCGACGCTGGTGAAGACGGGATCCTCGGCAAGCTCGACCGGTTCCGGCGGGGCATTGATCGGGGTGCAGCTCAACAGCTCGACGACGTCATCAACTCTCACCGCCGACGCCCACAGCGGCGCGCAGTCGGTGCTGCAAGCGGGCGGGAACGTCAGCATCACCACCAACTCGGCCGGCGGAACTTCCGCCAACTCGGCCAACGGATCGGGCGGACTCGTGGCCGTGGGAGACTCGACGGCGACATCAACGATGTACAACGCCAACAGCGCGTACGTGGACAGCGGATCCACCGTGCGCGCCGGCGGTAACGTGACGATCTCGGCCAATTCGGACAACGATCTGGGTACGGTCAATGCAGTGAGCGTGGCGGGCGGGGCCGTCGCCAGCGTGTCCGCCGGCACCGTGGCGGACATCGACTACAACACCACCGCGACGGTTGGCCAGGGCGCGCTGGTGGTTGCCGGCGCGACCTTGTCGGTCTTGAGCAACACGACCTCCGAGGGGTATTCGCTATCGCACGCGGACGGATCGGGACTCGGCGGCAATGGCAGCGCGAACGACGACAACAATTCGCAGGGAGCGAGGATCGGTCAGAACCAGGGAGCGAACAACACCACGACGATCGGCTCCGGCGCCACGCTGACGGCCGCCAATCTGTCGTTGGGCGCCACGGTTTCGAGCGTGGCCCTGCACTCGCGATCGGAGTCCTACGCCGCGGGCGCTGTTGGGGTTTCGACATCAGTGGCCCGTATACAGATTGACGCGACCAACTCGGTCTTGATCAATAGCGGCGCGTCGATTACCGGAACCAGCGGCATCGACATGCGCGCCCGATTCGACAATGTGAACACCGGGATTGCCTCCCCGGCCGACGCCTACGCCAAGGTGCTCGGCGCCACCGGCACGGTGAACCCCACCGCCGATAACAGCACGAACCTGACGACCTTGATTCAGACGGCCCCAACCGCCAGCGTCGCCGCGGGGCCGCGATCGAATGCGTCAACGCCACTGCAATCTGTACCAACCTACAACCAACTGGCGCTGGTGGTCGATTCCAGCGATGGGGCCGTGAACGGCAACAAGACCGGCACCGTGGACCGTGAGGCGGCGGCGTTCGGCACCGATCATGAGAACGGCAGCGTCAACCAGAACAACAGCGTGAATTGGAACGGCAATGCGGCGATCCTGCCGGGTGTGAACCCGCAGTTGACGATCGACTCGAGCGGCCACGTTTCCATTGCCAGCAACGCCTCCGCCAGCATCACGGGCAACACGATCACTATCGCCGATATCAACCATCCCCAGCCAAGCCAGGCGTACGTCAATTCCGGTTCGATCGGCGGGAGCGGCGGAACCTGGCAGTTCCCCTACAACTACGATCACGTTTCCATTACGAATAATTCGAATCTTGATTTGCAGGTGGGCAACATCGAGGCGATCGACCGGAATCTGTTGGATCAGCCGAGGGTGAGCCTGAACGCTCCGAGCATTACGCTGACTTTTGCCATCCGGCACACCGTCGGCTCGACGCTGGTGAACATTCAGAACACCGGCAGCGGCAACATCATCCTGACCGGCACCATCGATAATCCCGTCGGTGAGACGCGCATCGTCGATGCGGGAGGCAGCATCCTCTCCACCGGCGCGGCGACCGTCGTTACCAATCGACTGGGAGACCGGACCGACTTCCTGCCGGCGGGTGCGACCCTCCAGGGCATTTCCGCAACGAATGGGAGCATCGGAACGGCCGCCAATCCGATCGACATTCAGTTCGTCGCCAGCCTGCTGGATCCCACCCAGGCCTACATCGCGGCTGGACAGGACGTGTACCTGGACTTGACCGGACGGCTGCGCGATGCGACTCAAACGGCAATGACAGTGAATGTCGACAGCATCACCGCCGGAGGCAGCGTGATGCTGACCCTCGAGGGCGGCATCAGCGATCCTGCGGCCGGTACCGCGGGCACGGTGGACATCACGACGCCCGCCGGCAACGGGTTCTACACCAACTTCTTCAGACCCGACGCGGGTGCGGCGGCGGCCCTGAACCCCGGCGTGTTCGTCAACCTCGGGGCGTCCGTGCCCGTCGCCAGCACCTATGATTTCCGCGCTGTGGATGCGGGCGGTAATCGCACGCAGACCGGTCTGACGGCCGGCAATGCGCTCTCCGTCACCGGCGCCCATCTTCTGCCCACTGATACGCCGGTCAACGTCACTGGAATCATGGCGCGCAAGGGGTCCGGCAACATTGATGTTCATGTCACCGGCAACATCAATCTGACGGAGTCGGCGGGGGATTTCGCGCTGGATTCGATCGACTCGACGGCCGGCAACGTGAGTCTGACGGCGGCGGCGCAGGGAGCTTCGATCTACTATTCCGGTGGATCGACTTCCTCGACGGCGCGCGTGATCGGCAACAGCATCACGCTGAACGCTCCGACCGGAGGAATCGGATCGGCCAATAACATACTGACGATACAGTCGTCCGCGCAGGCGTTTGGCACCCTGACCGTGCTCGCCCAGAACACGATCTATGTCGAGCAAACAACCGGCTCGTTGTATCTGGCCTCCGTGGTATCGACCACTGCGGACGTGGTGTTGGAGGCCCTGCTCGGCTCGATCCTGGACGGAAACGGCGTCGCCAGCCTGCTGGCCGATATCGAGGCTCGAAGTGTTGACCTGATCGTCACTGGCGGCGGGCTTGGCAGCACCGCGGATGATCTGAAGATCGACGGAGCGGGAACCGGGCAGGCCCTGGTGGTGTTGCCGAACCCGAGTTTTGTGCCCGCGCCCGGCCAACTCTACGCCACCGCGTCACAAGGAATCTACATTCAGGAAGTCACTGGAGAGTTGGACCTGTCGAAGGTGGTGTCCACCAGTGGCGCCGTTCGACTGACGGTGTTCCCCAACACCATACTCAACGGCAACCTGACCCTGCTGGGCAACGGGACGAGCGTGCTGGGTGTTTCCGTGCCACACGGCCTGATCAGTGGTCCCAGCGGAATGACGCTGGTTGTCCCCGACGACATCTCTCTGCCGGCAGGTACGCTGGTGAGCAGCAGCACTTCGGTAACGGTCAACGATGATGCCGTCGCCGGCCGGCATTCCAGCGCCGGCAGCACCGTCAACGTGGCCGGTGATATCCAGGCTCCGTCGGTGGTGATCAACGCGGGCGGTACGAACAATCTCGATTTTGTTGAGATCACCAGCCCCAGCGGTATCAATGCGGCCGGCGCCACGACCCTCAACGGCCTGGGATCTAACGATCGGTTCTTCATCGATGCGACCGCCGCCAACATGACCATCAACGGCGGCGCCGGCGTCGACAGGTTCTACATCTCCAGCAACGCCAACAAGAATCTGTACGTGACCAACGGCGTCTACAATGACGAGGCGACGGCGGCCGATCCGGGATACAACCCGCTGACACAGTTGACCGGCACGATGAACGGCATCGTCGGCAACCTGACGATCAACACCGCGGCCGGTCAGTCGATCCCGGGCGGCGGCGTGCAGCCCAACCTGATCTTCGTCAGTGCCCAGGGGAGTACGGCCACATTGAGCGGCACGATCACCACCGCAACCATCGCCGGGCTGGGCATGACCGGTGTGATCAACTACAGCACAACGGGCGCGGTGAACCTGTATGCCCAGATGGGCGCCGGCGCCGACACGCTGCGCGTCAAGGGACTGGGCGCTGGTGTCGGGGCATACGCCTACGCAGGCGCGGGCAACAGCACGCTGAATGTTGGCAACGACAGCAATCGGCTCAGTGATTTCGCCGGCGTACTCGCGTTCTTCGGCGGGACCGGCACCAACACGCTGAACGTCTACGATTCGGGCGACACGGCGGCGACGACTCACGGCCAGCTCAGCGCGATCGGCGTCACCAGCCTCGGCGGCATGGGCACCAACAGCCAGATCAACGCGGCCCAGGCGTTCGGGGCTTATCTTGCCCCCGGCCAGACCACCGTCCCGGCGGCGATCTATTACGCCCAGCGCGTCGCGCGCCTCAACGGCGCGCCCGATTCGTTCGTCACGTCGGTGCAGAACGTGAATGTGTATCTCGGCTCGGGCAACAATGTGTTTAATGTCGACAGCTCGGCGCCGGGCGTGAACGCCGCCGTCATCGGCGGCAACGGCAATGACACCCTGGTCGCCGGTTCCACTCCGCAGGGGCTTTACCCCAATTCGCTCAAGCGGCTTGCGTACATGGCCGGCCCGGTCACCCTCAATGGCGGAAGTGGCGTGAATACCGTCACGCTGGACGACAGCGGCGATCTGCCGACCGCCACCTCCACCACGACCGTCGGCCAGTTGCAGGGCTCGACGGTCACGCTCGACAGCATGCCGGCCACGGGATCGGTGAGCTACGCCTCGGCCAGCAACATCAACATCAACCTCAGCCCACGCAATAACACGTTATATGTCGCATCAACCACTGCGGGGCTGACCGCGAACATCAACGTCGGCAGCGGACAGAACACCGTCTATGTGGGCCAGGGGATCAATCAGACCCCCACGCAGAGCTCGCTGGACGGGGTCCAGGGGCCAGTGAATCTGTACGGCGGTAACATCGCCAACGAAACGCTCTATGTCGAAGACGCGTCGAACACAAACGCCCACACCTTCACCGTGAGCAACGCCATCACCGGAAGCCGCCAGTTGACCAACGGCACCGCGTGGCCGGTGGATACCACCACGATTGCCCGCGACGGCATCGCCAGCATCAACTACCAGT
>JBEKVL010000556.1:0-4935 GCA_049514055.1 Tepidisphaeraceae bacterium
GGTTACGCCGGACCTGAAGATCCGGGCCGAGAACGTGGCGATCGACGACGATCTTCTCCGGGCCATGCCGGCCGCGCAGCGGCGATGGCTGACCGACGTGGGGCTCAAGGGACGATTGAACATTCATGAGGGGCGCATCTTCCTCGAACGCGCCGCCGGCGACTGGACCACGGTTCCGGGCGCCGAGCCGGAAGTCGTCGGACCCACCGACGTCGGCTTCTCTCTCGATATCCAGCTTGCCGATGGCCGCATATCCATTCTCGACCAGCCCGATGCCATCACCGGCATCGCCGCCGAGGCACAACTCACCAACAACCGCCTCACCCTCGAACGCGCCGGCGGCTGGCATGGCGACGCCGAGGTGGTGGCCCACGGCAGCGTGTCCTGGCCCGACGGCACGCCCAGGGCGGCCGTCTTCGTCGGGGCCACGGGCGTGGCAGCCGGTGAGCCGCTGTTCAACATGATCCCCCGCTCGGCCCGCGATACCTGCAGGGCCCTGCGGCCATCCGGCACGCTGGACATCAGTTTCAACTACGGCGGCGGCTTGGAGGACGCGGCCGGCGGCGGAGCGTTCAAGGTCGAAGTGCGGCCTCGCGAGCTGTCCTGCCGGCCCGAGGCTTTCGACTGGGATTTCAAGGACATCAAGGGATTGGTCACGATTACACAGTCGGGCGTCCGGCTCGAAGATCTGTCCGCCCGCCATGACAACGCGACCGTCAGTCTCGGCGGCGGCAGCACATCGGAGAACGGCTGGGACCTCGCGCTCAAGGCCACGGGCCTCCCCGTGGACGAGCAGTTCCTCGCCAGGCTTCCCGAGGCAATCCGTGGCTTCCTCAAGACCCTGAGCCTCAAGGGAACGATGTCCCTCGACGTGCCGAAGTTCAGCTATCGCCCCGCCGGCACGACGCGCCCGGCCGCCATCGATTTCAAAGGCACGGCCGGGCTTGCCGACGCTTCCATGGACCTGGGCATGGACGTCACCGGCTTCAATGGCTCGATCGGCCTCGAGGGCAGCGTGGAAGGCGACGATATCCGGGAGCTTGCGGGCAGCATCGACGCAACATCGGCTGTTGTCGCGGATCGCGCCATGAAGAACCTCCATTGCAGGGTCCTCAAGCGGCAGAATCAGCCCTCTTATCGCTTCGAGGATATCCGCGGCAGATTGGCCGGCGGCAATGTCGGCGGCGATGTGCTTCTGCTTTTTCCCAAGAGCAAGCCTGTCGCTTACGAGGTGTCGCTGGCGATGAACGACATCGACGTTCGCGAACTGATGGCCAATCCGAATGCCGGGTTTCGCGGGCGGCTCAAGGCCAGCCTCGACCTGGCCGGTAATGCCGCCGACCCCGGTTCGCGGCGCGGCAGGGGGTTCATCGAGCTCGATGGCGATGACCTTTATGAGTTGCCCGCCATCACCGGCCTGCTGCAGATCACGAACATGGCGCTGCCGATCAAGTCGCCATTCAACAGCGCCTCGGCCCAGTATGCCGTGCTGGGTCAGCGCGTGATCTTCGAGAAGATCGAACTCATCGCCTCGGACATGGTGATGCGAGGCGTCGGCCAGCTCGACTACCGCGCGAAGACCGTGGCTTTCACTTTCACCACGAGCAATCCCAATTGGCTGAAGCTGCCGGGCTTCGATCCGTTGATCCAGATGTGGAAGAACGAACTGGCAACGATTGAAATCCGCGGCACGATCAAGGAGCCGCAGATCAAGGCCAAGTCGATGAGCATTTTCACGACCACGATCGACAAGGCATTCAAGTCGGAGCCGCCGCGGAGCGACAAACGGAAGGATCGGTAAGGCTGTGGCCGCGGTCGTTGATCGCGGTTTCCCGCCGCGATGCTCCATCGCCGTTCCCCGCCGCGATGCTCCATCGCGGCTTCAGCCGCCGGTTGCCAAAATAGACGGGCACACCGATCCTCGCCCGCGCCTTCGCCTTTTTCCATCGTCCCGGTAGACTCTCCGCCCATGCGATACCTTGGCATCTTTGCACTGTTGCTCGCCGCGTGCGGCTGCGCGACGCAGAAAGACCAGCCCGAGCGCGAACTCGTCAGGAACCCCGTCCAGCTTACCAGCGGCTTCGAGCGCGCGGGCGAGGCGTATTTCTCGCCCGATCAGCAATGGATCATCTTCCAGGCCGTTCCCAAAGGCGAGCACAACTACCAGATGTACCTTGCCCGCCTTCGCTGGAATGATGGGGCGGTCGTGGGTGCGAACCTGCCCATTCGCATCAGCCCGGCCAACTCCCGCAATACCTGCGGCTTCTTCTCGCCGGATGGGAAATCGCTCATCTTTGCGTCCACCATCGGCAAGGAAATACCGGATGAGCCCGCGGGCGGTTACCAGCGCCAGGGCCGAAATTACAAATGGTCCTTCCCGACGGGGATGGAGATATACAAGTGCGACTACTGGCGCATCGCCATTGCCGGGCGAGACTCGCTCGACCATATCAATCTCGCCGATACTTCGCTGACCAGCAACAATGTCTACGATGCCGAGTGCGCCTTCTCGCCCGACAGCAAGTGGATCTGCTTCACGCGCGGCGCCGGCGCCGATGCCGACATCTATGTGATGAAGGCCGATGGCACCGGAACCGTCCAGATCACGACCGCCAGGGGCTACGACGGCGGCCCGTTCTTCTCGCCCGACGGCAAGCGCCTGGTCTACCGCTCGGATCGCAAGGGCAACGACCTGCTGCAGATCTTCACCTGCGATCTCGTCTTCGACGCCGAGGGCAACATCACCGGCGCGACCAACGAGCGGCAACTCACCGATGACGGCAATGTCAACTGGGGCCCTTACTGGCATCCCGACGGCAAGCACATCATCTATGCCACCAGCAAACACGGCCACACCAACTACGAACTGTATATCATGGACGACACCGGCGCCAACCAGACTCGCGTGACGTATCACGACGGCGCCGACGTGCTGCCCGTTTTCTCGCCGGATGGCAAGTGGCTCATGTGGACCAGCAAGCGGTCGGCCGACGGGTCCGCGCAGATCTTCATCGGGCGTTTCGCGATGCCGGAGGCCAAATGAGTGAGCGAATCCTTCGTATGGGCGCTCGCGGCAGCATGTTGTCGCGGATGCAAAGCGCCACGGTCGTGCAGATGCTCGAGGCGGCCCATCCCGGCCTCAAGGTCCAGACCACCATCGTCAAGACCACCGGCGACCAGGTGACGGACAAACCGCTGCACGAATTCGGCGGCAAGGGACTCTTCACCAAGGAACTCGAGCAGGCCCTGATTGGCGGCGAGATCGACTTCGCCGTCCACAGCTTCAAGGATGTCCCCACCACCCAGCCGCTGGTCGATACCTCCGGCCTCTGCTTCGGCGCGGTCCCAGCGCGCGAGGATGTCCGAGATGTGCTGGTGTGCGTGAAGGCGAAGAGCCTCGCTGAACTGCCTGCCGGAGCGAAAGTCGGCACCGGCAGCCTGCGCCGCCAGTGCCAGATCCTTGCGAGCCATCCGGAGCTGAAGGTGGAGATGATACGGGGCAATGTGGACACCCGCGTCAAGAAAATGAAGAGCGGCGAATACGACGCCGTGGTCCTCGCCTTCGCCGGCCTGAAGCGCAGCGGCCTGTTCGACGAATCCTGCATGACCGTGATCGACGTTGACGAGATCCTCCCGTCGGCCGGCCAGGGCGCTCTGTGCCTGCAATGCCGTTTGGATGACCAGCCGACGATCGATCTTCTTCAGGCCGTAAACGATCCTGCCGCATCGACATGCGTTGAGGTCGAACGCGAAGTCGTGGCGCTGCTCAATGGCGACTGCCATTCGCCCATCGCCGTCCTGGCGACGATTGGGGAAGGCCAGATCGTCGTGAAAGCGGGCGTCGGCCGCAAAGGCGGGCTGCCGCCGGTGATCCGCGTGATGGCGTCCGCCCCGCTGGAAGAAGCGCTGTCGGCCGCTCAATCCGTTCACCAACAGTTAATCATGGCTGGCGTAGAACGGATGCTGATGTAACTACCCGTGTGTGGTGGGCGAGTACGCCCACCACACCGAATGCAACACTGGAGAATCTGATGATGTCTGTGACTATTTCCCGACCCCTGGCGGTCGGATTGCTTGCGATGATTCCGTGTCTGACCGGCGTCCTCGCCGCACGGGCCGACTGGCCGGAGTTCCGCGGACCGTGGGGCGATGGTCACGTGTCGGCCCCGGGCGACAACAACCCCATCGGGCTGCCGCTCCGCTGGAGCGAAACGGAGAACATCAAGTGGAAGACGGAGATTCCGTATAAGGGCTGGTCCACGCCGGTGGTGATGGGTGGCCAGGTGTGGCTGACGACCGCGACGCCGGATGGCCACGGTTTCTTCGCAATCTGCGTGGACGCTGCAACCGGTAAGATTCTCTACAATGAGCAGTTGTTCCGCACCGACAATCCCGAGCCCCTGGGCAACAACGTGAACTGTTACGCCGCTCCGTCGCCGGCAATTGAGCCGGGGCGGGTGTATGTCCACTTTGGCGTTTACGGCACCGCATGTCTGGATACCGCCACGAAGAAGGTGCTCTGGCAGCGGCAGGACCTGCCTTGCCGTCATTTCCGCGGGCCGGCGTCCTCGCTGATTCTGTTCGAGAATCTGCTGATCGTGACGATGGACGGCGTGGATGTGCAGTATCTGGTGGCGCTGGACAAGCAGACCGGGAAGACTGTCTGGAAGACGGATCGCTCGGTTGTCTTCAACGACGCGGAAGGGTTCCAGGGGTTCGCCAAGGAAGGCGATCTCCGCAAGGCCCACAGCACACCGCTTATCGTACACATCGACGGCCAGCCGCAGATGTTCAGCCCCGGCGCCAAGGCGGCGTATGCCTACGATCCGCGCACCGGCAAGGAACTGTGGAAGGTGCATTACATCGCCTGGTCGGCCGCGCCCCGGCCGCTCTACAGTCAGGGCCTGGCGCTGATGATCACCGGCCTGGGCGCGA
>JBEKVL010000557.1:0-4924 GCA_049514055.1 Tepidisphaeraceae bacterium
GGCCCCGGCCGATTCGAGCATCGCACCTCGCGCGACAAGCACCGCACGAACATGCTGGCCGGCCTCTGCCTGCAACCCGGCGCGTGGGACAAGACCGAAGGCCCCATGGATGATCTCGCCATCTCCAACGTTACGATGCGCAACGTGACCACGCCGCTGCATTTGTCGCTCAAGCCCGGCAACGTGGGTGGGCGCGTGACCATTGACCGCATGACTGCGACGGGTTGCTATCTTGCGGCCGCGTCGATCGAAAGCTGGGCGGAGACGCCAATCGAGCATGTGACGTTGCGGGATGTAAACCTGTCGTTCACCGGCGGCGGCACCGCCGAACAGGCCAAACTGCTCGTGAAATCGCCGCCGGTTGATGCCCGGCCGCTCCCGGCATGGGGGCTCTACGTCCGCAACGTGAAGCACCTGGATCTTGTGAACGTTCGCCTCAGCCTCGATGCCGACGACGTCCGCCCGATGGTCATCTGCGATGGCGTCGAGCGGCTGACTCTGGATGCCTTGGAGTTCCCCCGCAGCGCCGAGCCGCCATTTGTATTTACGGGTGTCGGCGATGTGCGGCTGTCGGAAACCAACCTTCCCGTGGCCAGGGCCCGATGCCTGGACCTGAAGATCGAGCCACTCGCTGTCGCGGCCAGCATCGAAAACGGCCCGCAGGATGGGCTGACGAAAGTTGAACTGAGCTACGCCGGCAAGACACTCACGCGCTGGGTGTATCTGAAGGCCAGCGAGAAGACAGACGTGGTCTTCACCGGCCTGCCCGCGCTCCCGCCCGGAAAACATGAGCTGCGCTGCGGCGATGTCATCAAAGACATCACACGCCCATAGGACTCCGACCCTTGAACCTCGAGTCCGGTTCGGTTCGTCACTTCGTGCCTACGTGCCCTCGTGCCTCGATCCCTTTGTTTGCCGTCACACGGTGCTGTGGATTACTATCCCACCATGTCCACTCACCCCTCGCTCCCCGATCTTCTCGCCGTCGCCCAGGAGGCCGCCTATCTGGCCGGCCGGCGCACGCTTGCCTACTTCAACGCCGGCGTCCCGGTCGAGGTCAAGCCCGACCAGACGCCGGTGACCATCGCCGACCGCGAGGCCGAACAGATGATCCGGGCGCACATCACCCGCCACTTCCCCGACCACTCGATCCTCGGCGAAGAAGGCGGCGAGTCCCACGGCAACCCGGACTATCGCTGGATCATCGACCCCATTGACTGCACCAAGACCTTCATCCGCGGCGTGCCGTTCTACGGAGTGTTGATCGGTGTCGAGGTGCATGGCAAGCCCGATGTCGGCGTGGTCTATCTCCCCGCGCTCGATGAAATGGTGTCCGCCGCCCGCGATCTCGGCTGCCGCTGGAACGGCCGCCCGGCGCACGTCTCCGCCATCGACCGCCTCGCCGACGCGGCACTGTGCGTCAGCGATGTCCCCATGGCCGTCGCCCGCGGCGAAGGCTATCGCCGTCTCTCGGCCGCCGTGAAACTCCAGCGCACCTGGGGCGACTGCTACGGCTACGTTCTGGCCGCCACCGGTCGCATCGAAGTCATGGCCGACCCCGCCATGCACCCCTGGGACTGCGCCCCGCTGCTGGTCATCATGGAAGAATCCGGCGGCAAGTTCACCGATTGGAAAGGCGAGCCGACCATCTGGGGCAAAGACGGCGTCGCCAGCAACGGAAAACTGCATCCGGGGATCATCGCGATGCTGTCTTCGTCTGTGTAGCTTGTGCAGAGACAATACGGTGCAGAGACAATACCATTGATCAATCAGTCAACCAGTTGTAGGATGATGTCTTGCAGGTGGAACTGACGACGGATGCGGCCAGGGAACTGGCTGAATTGCCCCGCGTCATTCGGACACGGGTGATGTTGATTCTGGCCCGGCTGGAGCATTGGCCCGAAGTGAGTGGTGCCAAACCGCTGTCGGGTCGGCTGGCCGGACGGCATCGCATCCGTACCGGCAACTACCGCCTGCAGTTTCGTGCGCGAGCCGACAGCGTTGTCGTCGAACGGATCGGCCATCGAGACGGCTTCTACGAGGACTGAGGCATGAGCGCAGCAACCGTAACCATCGAGGGCAAGCGTTTCGTGATCCTTCCGGAAAACGAGTACGAGCGTCTGCGCGGCGGCCTGACGACGGAGGAATCCGGCCTGCCGCCGCTGCCCAGGCCGCTGGCCAACGGCAACTACCCGGCCATCGAATACGCGCGGGCGGTGACGGCGCGGGACATCATCACGGCCCGCCGGCGGCTGAGACTGTCCCAGGCCGAGCTCGCCCGCCGGTCGGGAGTGCGGGTGGAAACGCTCAACCGGATCGAGCGAGCCAAGTTGACGCCGAGCGTGGCGACGATGCAGAAACTGGACCGCGTGCTGACCAAGGTCTAGACACGCCGATTCCGGCGGCGGAATTCGTCACTCCTTGTATGCATCAAGCCGGCAGATCACGCCTTTGCGATGCCAGATTCGAACCTGAAGGTCCTTCTGCAAACGCGGGAGGAAACAACGGGGCAAGTTCGGCGGGTGGAACCTCTCCTCTCCGTCCGGCGAACTTCTCCGTGATCCTTTGTGGTGAAGCAGTGACCATTGTCCCCTTCATCCACCTGAAAGCGAAAACCAAACAAAGTTACTTTACATAATGCTAACTTCAGTCTATAATCTCGATGATAGTAGAATACGGTTCGACCTCGCCCGCCCCATCGAGAAAGGAGACTCCCTCCCTTCGCTCCGACGTCCAGGCACTCTGTCTGTCGATTCCCTTCCGCACTCATTCGTCTTCGGGTCTCATTTCTCTTCCTGTTTTCGGATTCGCCGGGGCTGGTCTTGGGGAGCTTCGAGCGGCGCTTTGGCGGCGCTTTTTCCGCCCCTCCACAATCTCACCTCGAACGTAAGCTCCATAAAAAGCAATACTTATGCGCGGCGTTCGTGAAACCGCCCGCCTCCACACGCACTTTTTGCGTTCCCGTTGGCCCCGTAAACTGTTGGACTATTGAACCCTTGAACTCCGTACCTGAACATCCCGCCCGTTTGATGGTAAAACCCATGTACATTTCCACCGAGGTCTTTGCCATGCAACGTATATTCGCTTCCATCCTGCTGTTCCTGGCTCTCGCCGCATCCGCTGATCTTCCCGCGTCACTCGCCGACCTCAAGAGCTACAAGCTCGGCGACGACCGCGCATCCCTCCGCGCCATCGAAGCCATGGTCGCGGCGGCCTCCAAAGACGCCGCCGCCCGCAAAGCCGCGGCCGATGCGCTCGTCGCCGTCCTTCCGGGTTGCACCCCCGACGCCCGCCACTTCGCCCTCCAGCAGCTACGTCTCATTGCCACCGCCGAGCATGTTCAGGCCCTGTTGCCATTCCTGAAAGACCCTGCCACCAACATGGATGTGCGGGTGATCCTGGAAGTCATGCCCGGCGATGAGGCGTCCAAGGCAATGCGCGAGCTGCTGAAGGATCCGGACACGGATGGCCCGGTGCTGCTGGGCATCGTCGCCAGCCTCGGCGTGCGTCGTGATGTTGCGTCTGTGCCGCTGCTGGCGCCCCTGCTCAAGTCCACGCTGCCGGAGGTTCGCAAACAGGCCGCCTGGTCGCTCGGACAGATCGCCACGCCGGGCGCGGCCGGAGTGTTGCTCGGTGTCGACCTCGACCGCAACGTCGCCGAGGCGCTGGTGGCGGCGGCGCCGACGGTCGACCAGAATGTCGAACTGCACCGCATCGTCAATTCCCGCCTGATCGAGCCGGACAATGCCGAGGACATGAAAGTCATCGGCCACACCGGCCTGCTCTTCCGCCACGGCCGGGGCGAGGCGTATGTGTTGACGCTTGAGGATGCGGACAGGCTGCGGCAGGTGGCGGCCATCTGGGCGCTGCGCACGCTGAAGGATCCCGCGCTGTTCACGGCCAGCGTCAAGTTCTATCCGGAGGTCGCGCCGGAGTTCAAGCCGCAACTGCTGGCCCTGCTCGCCGACCATGCCGTCGTCGCCGCCCGGCCGGTTTTCATTGCGGCTGCCGTCGGCGACGATCGGCTGCTCCGCCGCATCGGCGTGCAGGGGCTGGCCAAAGTCGGCGGCGATGGGGCGCTGGAACCGCTGTTGCAGGCAGCGGAAAACATGCCGCCCGGCGAACTGGACCTGCTGTCGGCCGCGCTCTCGCAGATCAAGGGCGATGCAGTCAACGACCGGCTGATCGCCGCGTTGCCCGCCGCGGGGCCGCAACCGGCGATTGTCATCACGCGAGCCCTCGTCGAGCGATCGGCATCCAAAGCCGTCCCGGAACTGCTCAAGCTGGCGACCGCGAAGGATGCCAGACTGGCCGGCGAAGCCATCGGCGGCGTGGGTGAACTCGCCGGCCCGGACACGGTCGCCGAGTTGCTCCCGCTGCTATCCACGCCGCACGAACCTGCCGCCCGTTCGGCCATCGCCTCCATCTGCCGGCGCAATGGCCGCGATATCGCTCCCATCGCCAAGGCATACGAAACGGCCGACGCGAAGCTCAAGCAGTCGCTGCTTAAAGCGTTGCCGGCCATCGGCTCCAAGGACGCTCTGACGCTGCTCCGCCGCGAACTGGCCGGCGCGGATGCCGCAGTCAAGACCGAGGCGATCCGCTCGCTGTCCGTCTGGACCGATGGCGAACCGGCCGAGGATCTGCTGCAGATCGCCCGGAAGTCGACCAGCAACACCGACAAGACCCTGGCGCTGCGCGGCTTGGCCAAACTCATCCCGCAGTCGCAGTTGCCCAGGGCAAAGCAGGTGGAAATTCTCAACGCCGCCCTCGGCCTGGCCGCCGACGCGCAGACCAAAGGGATGCTGCAGGCCACGCTCAAGGACGTGCAGTCGCCGGCCGGTACACCCGGCGAAGTTGGTCCGGCCGGGGCTGCCGGCGCGCTGAAGATTGTCGAAGCGCCGACATCGGTTGCCCTGGTTGC
>JBEKVL010000558.1:0-4904 GCA_049514055.1 Tepidisphaeraceae bacterium
ACAACGACGTCAACGGCAGCGGAACGTATAGCGGCACCGACACGTTGGCCGCCACCACGACCGTGCAGGCGGATGGTTCGTACAGCTTCCCCAACCTGCTTGCCGGCAACTACCTGGTGCATGAGGTTGTGCCCGCCGGTTTCGTCCGCACGGCGCCTGTCCTGACCGACTACGCCCCGGTCACTCTCGCCAACGGCAACAATGTCGCCGGCATCGACCTGGACAACGCCAAGACCTGCTGCACCTCATCCGTCTTGAGCAGCGTCTATTACATGGACGGCACGACCAGACTCACCACCCTCAGCGGCGGCACGCACCAGGGCGACACCGTCACGGTCTACTTCACCGTGGGCAGTGCCGCGGCTACGCTCAGCCTGGTCAGCTACACGGCGCCGGGCTCGACTTTCGACGCCACGGTCGCTTCCAAGCAGAACATCTTCGACGTGGCCACCGGGTCATTCGCCGCCGGCAGCAGCGGTTCGCTGACGGTGACGATCCCAAGCTGCTACTACCAGATCGACTTTGTCTGCGGGGCGGCCATCGACCACTTTGGCCCGGCCGGCTCGAACATCTTCTACAGCGCCCAGAGCCGCCTCTTCTCGGCCGACAACGGCGGTACGGTCGCCTGCTGCGGCAACAACTCCTCGCTGTCGGGTCAGGTTTACTACGACGCCAACCTTGACAACGTCCTCGATCAAGGCGATTCGGGCATCTCCGGAGTCACGGTTACGCTGTACAACGGCACCTCAAAGGTGGCCACGACCACCACCAACAGCAACGGGTTCTACAGTTTCATGAACCTGCCTGCCGGCACTTACACGATCGTCGAGACGCAGCCGTCCGGCTATCTCGACGGGGCCGACAACGTCGGCACGCTCGGCGATACCGCCAGCGGTAACGATACCTTCACCGTCGCCCTGCCGGCCGCCACCGTCGGGCACGACTACAACTTCGGCGAGATCAAGCCGTCGACCCTGTCCGGGTATGTGTATGTTGACAGCAATAACGACGGCATCAAGCAGAGTACGGAACTGGGTATCTTCGGCGTCACGATTCAGTTGCTCAATCAGACCACCGGCACGACCGTCGCCACCACGACGACGGCGGCGGATGGATCGTACTCCTTCGCGGGCATCGTTCCCGGCCTGTACAGCGTCGTCGAGATCCAGCCGGCTGCCTACACCGATGGCAAAGACACCGCGGGTTCTCTGGGCGGCACCGCCGGCAACGACATCATCACCAGCGTCAACATCGGCAACAATGTTGCCGGCACCAACTACAACTTTGGCGAGATCAAGGTTTGCGGCAGCCTGCTGGTCGGCGACACGGCCACCATCGGCTTCTGGGCCAACTGCAACGGCCAGGCTCTGATTACCAGCCTCAACGGTGGATTGAACGCCACCAATCTGGGCAACTGGCTGGCCAAGAACTTCCCGAACATCTACGGCAACAAGAATCTGAACCTTGCCGGCAAGACCAACACCCAGGTCGCCGCTCAGTTCGTCACTTTCAAGAACGCGAGCGGGCAGAAGCTTGACGCCCAGGTGATGGCGGTGGCGCTGGCGATGTATGTGACCAACTCGACCCTGGCCGGCACCGTGGCTGCGCCGTACGGCTTCAACGTGAGCACCACCGGAACGGCGGCCAAGACCATCAATGTCGGCGCCAACGGCAGCGCTTTCGGCGTCAGCAATAACTCCAACATCACCGTGATGAATGCTCTACTTTCTGTCAACAACCAGGCGGCCAATGGTGTCCTCTATAATGGCAACACCAGCCTCCAGAACATGGCCAACGTCGTGTTCAGCAACATCAATCAGAACGGGGATCGCCTGGGCTGATGTGTTTGGCGGAGCGATTTGACATTCAATCCGTGGGCCGGTCTCCCGGAAGGCCGGCCCACGGTGCTTCCGCGCATTACCTCATCGCGGTTGAGATGCCGCGGCATGGCCCGGGCTCCCAGGCTGGCCACGTCGGCCGGGTAGCGGTGGACGAGAGGCGCCAGCGGGCTGGTCAGCAGGTCGAGTTCGATGCTCATGGAGGCTGTTTTGCCGATGGGACGGCCGTAGTCACTGGTCTGATGGAGTGGGCGGGCTGTTATCGGCCCCTTCGCGGAAGGTCCCCGCGGAGTTTCAGCACTGATGCCGCATCCGGCATTTGGCATGGCCGGGGATTGTATTGTAAATCGGGGTAGCGGATGGCATCGGTTCGAAGCGAACCGACCCGTTTCTGCGGAAGTGTCGTCGCAGCCTGGAGGGCGTTGATGTCTGTCAATCGCAGCATGCTAACCGCCGCGGCGCTGGCCGCTCTGGCGGCCGTCTCGGCGCGAGGGCTCGATTTCGCCTTCACCTATCCATCGGACATCGACCCGCGGGCTCTCGCCGGCTTTCAGGCCGCCGCGGCACGCTGGCAGGCCAATTTCACGGATCCGATCACCGTCAATGTCAGCATTGGCTTCTCGGACACGCTTCCGGATGGCGTCCTCGGCTCGACAAGCACATCCCGCCTGAAGTACCTGTACAACATCGGCACCAACAGCATACTCCCGAAACTCCGCGCCGATGCCACCTCTCCCGACGACCAGACTGCACTGGCCAATCTCCAGGCCGGGCAGAACCTCCAGTTTCTCATCAATCATACGACGTCCAATGGCGGCGCGGTCTATCTCGACAACAACGGCAGTCTCAACAACAAGTACCTTCTGATTTCTACGGCCAACGCCAAGGCTCTGCGTCTATTGTCAGGCACGGCCGCTGAAAGCAATAGCATCCAGTTCTCGTCCAAATGTATCTGGGATTTCGATCCCAGCGACGGAATTACGCCGGGCGCCTATGACTTCGTCGGGCTTGCCACCCATGAACTCGCCCACGTCCTCGGTTTTCTCTCGGGCGTGGACCTGCTCGAGCAAAGCACGCAAAACGCCCCCCAGGACGAGAACACGCTTCAGTACATAAGCACGCTCGACCTCTTCCGCTATTCCGCTCAGAGCCGCGCCAACGGCCCCGGTGTCTTCGATCTGTCGGCCGACACCCGTGCCAAGTATTTCTCCATCGACGGCGGCAACACCTCCCTGGCCAATTTCGCAACGGGGCAGATCTTCGGCGACGGCCAGCAGGCTTCCCACTGGAAACAGATCACGGATGACGTCCCATCCGTCGAACTGATGGTGCCCGCGGTTCGCACGGGGCAGACGCTCCTCATCACCGACATCGACCGCCAGGCCATGGACGTCATCGGCTACGACCGGAATTTCACCTGGAAATGGGCCGGCGGCTCGGCGGGATCGTGGCATCAGCCGTTGAACTGGAACGCCGTCGGCGTGCCCTCGTCAGCCATCACCGCCAGTTTCGATTCCGGCGGCGTCACGCCGGTCGTTGTCTCTCTCGACGATGCGGCGTCGGCCGCCGGGGTGCTCGTGGCCAGCGACAGTGTCAACCTCAATCTTGCCGGCCGCAGCCTGAGTGTGGGGAGTTCGGTGCAGATCGGCAATGTCGCGGCAAAAAGCGGGGCCTTGACACTTGCGGGGCCGGGTGGCGTCACGGTGCTGGATTCGATCTACGTCGGCGGCACGAACCTGGGCGCGGCCGGAACCGGCTCACTGACCCTCGGCCCGAATGTCGCCGTCTCAGTGGCGATGACGCTGCGCATTTACGCCGGAGCTGGTAACGCGGTGAATCTCAACGGCGGGTCGCTCTCGGCCGCCTATGTCTTCAACGAAGGCGCCTTCACGGCCTCTTCGGGCACGCTCAGCATTGCCGGCTCTTTTGCCAACAAGGGCTCGGCCCTGGTCGGCGGTGTCCAGCACTGGGCCCCCGGCTCGGTGCTCGACAATGCCGCAGGAACGCTCACCCTGGCGTCCGACACCGGTTCGTCCTCCGTTGCCGGGCCGGCCCTGATCGTTTCCGGCGGGGCGGTGCTGGTTCAGTCCGCTCAGCATCTGGCAGACCTCAATGTCAGCGGGGGCACCGTCTCGGTTGTCGGCGGCCAGCCGCTGGTCACGCATGGGTTGGCCGTCAGCGGCGCCGGCCGGCTCGACCTTGGAACTTCCGACCTGATTCTCTTCTATGGGGGGGACAGCCCGCTGGAATCGATCGAGGCGCTGGCGGCGGGCGGGGCGATCTATTCGTCGTTCACCGGGCTGACCTGTCCGACGGCGTTTGCGGTCATTGACAACACCCGGCTGCACCTGGCCGACTGGGGAGGCGAGCCGCTCTCCCTGGTTTCGGACGACTATCGGGAACTGATCGTGAAGCTCGCTTACGTCGGCGACGTGAACCTCGACGGGAGGGTGACGGAGGCCGATCTACAGAATGTCATCGCCCATCTGAACCAGCCGGGAACCTGGCTTGACGGCGACGTCAACGGCGACGGCATGGTGACCATTGCCGACTACAACCTCGTACTCCTGCACATGGGCGCCGGCGACGACGGCAGCGACGGCCCCAATCTCTTCTCGACGGGTGTGTTCCAGCCCGTCGGCGTGTCAATGAACATGGTCGCCGTGCCCGAGCCGGTGGCTGTGTCCCTGGCGGGGATGGCGCTGATTCTGCTGCGGCGGAGACCCGGAACCGTTCGGGAAGTCATTCCCGCCCCGGTGCTTAAGGAGCTGCCTTGACGCGATCCCGCACGACCGTCTCAGGGCGGAGGTGAGGCCCGGTTCAACCAGCGGATTCGCGGCCCGATCAACAAGGGCGGCGACCGCTGTTCTTGTTTATGTTCTTCATCGGATGATTGCCACAAACAAGCACAAAAGACGCATAAATGGACAGAAGATACCACTGACGCCCTTTTCGCCTGCCGACCCTCCGTGCCTTTTGCGCCTTTTCGCGGCCATCCCCCGCCTCCTCGACCTGACAACCGTGCCGGCAGCTTCTTATGTCTCAGATCCGCGAAACCACAAAGCT
>JBEKVL010000559.1:0-4880 GCA_049514055.1 Tepidisphaeraceae bacterium
TGCTGCATCCATGCCCCAGACCTCCGCCGAATTGCAGAGGGCACTGGCTTCCGTGCCAGACCGCCCACGCCTTCCCTATATCGTCAAACTTAACGCGGAGGGGTGCGGAATGTGAGTATATAGACTGCTGCTGAAATGCTAACCCACAGCCCGATTGCTTTCTGGGATGCCTTTCGCCTTGATTTCATCGCAGCAAGGGCGGGAGCTGGCGGTGTGGCGCAGTCAGCCTCATGGATTCGACGCGCTCATCAACAGTTGACGGGTCAGCGCCTTTGTGACCTGCCAGAACATGGCCGAATCGTTGAGGGCAAGCACCACACCATGTCGCCGCTCCTTCTCCGGATGAATGTAATTCCTGTACTCTTTGAGTACGTCCGCTACTTCCTTTGCCGATTCGGTGATCCACTCCAACTCGTGGGCGACTTTGATATACGAGTCGAGCATCCAATCTTGATAGTTCTGGACCTTGCCGGTTCCTTTGTCCTTCGGCGCAGAAGCCGCGTTGACCAGCGGCTTCTTGTCTGGCATCCTGTTCGCACGCGCCACGAATAGAGCCTCAAGTAGGCCGCCCATCATTACAATCGCTGCCAAATGCGCATGGGCCGCCACGCACTTACAGCATTCGTACCACCGCCGCGTCAGGACCTCCCGCATGTCCTGATTGCCGGCGAGAGACGCGAAGTCGGGCGGTACATCGTCTGTCGGTGACGTCAGGGGAGGCACGGGCGCCGTCAGCGCGCCGCCGCGAGCGGCCACCAGCAAGTCCTTTGCCGCTTTCAGCGACACGAGATAAGTCTGCTTGGCGGCGTGTTTCTCCGCCGACTCCAAAACGATTTGGTATTGTCCGTCGATCTTGGCAATGTCTGCAGCGCCGACCACATGCGCCGCTACGGGCCGGTGCGTCTTGAACCATGCGTTCGCCGTCGACTTGAGGGACGCGACCTCATCGACACCCCGCACCTGCTTGGACCGGATCTTGGTAACGCGGGTTCGAGCGCTACTCACTTCTTGAATCGCGGCGTCGAGGGCTTCGGCGGGCGTGGCCATACGCGACTACTCCTCTCGCTGGTTCGGAGCACTGCGTTAACGGCTGCGACGTTTCTTCCTCGTCGAACCTGCTTTGGGTCCGGCCTTGCCACGCTTGCGACCTCGCCCGCTGTTTCCGCCCTCGCTCCCGTTCCCCGGCAGGGTTACCGCAACGAGATTCTCGCCCACTGTGTTGATCTTGAAACAGCCCCGCTCTGCGGCGTCGAGATACCCAGCGTTCTTGGCGTTGTTTAGCGTGACCCGGTGCGGGCGCTTGCAGCCAACCTTGCGAGCCGCATCTTCCAGGTCTTTAGATGTAATCGCGTCCTTGCGCTCCGCCTCGGGCGCAATGAACCGATGGAAATACGCGACCACGGCCGCAAACTGCTGGTCGCTCTTCGGCGCCTTTGACGCGGTGAACTGCTTGATGTCGGTGGGTAGGTGCGCGGACGCCGGGGCGGGCTGGGTGGACGGGCCTGCGCCATGCGGGCTCGATCCAAGCATTGGCGCCTGCATTTCGAGCGATTCGCAGGCAAACTTGATCGCGCGGACCTGCTGTTGCTTATCGAGTCCCTTGAGTGTGTCCACAATCACCTTCGCCGCGTCAAATTCGTTGGTAATTGTCTGCGTCTGCTCGGCTTGCTGTGACATCGTGGGCTCCATTCATTCTGAATAGCGCAAATATACCACCTGTACAGTATTCACGCCATGGGTGAGTCAAACAGTGTTTGCATCCATTCTAGGGTGAACAGGGACGTAGCTATACGACATGCAAACGCACACGCATACGGGACAGGCTCGTGCGTTTGATGCCCTTGGCCTCCCGTCCCCGTCACGCCCCGAGGTATCGGGTCTTCATGACTTCTTCGCGGACCACGCCGCCACGAACGCCGACGCGGTAACCCCGGGCGTTCGGCCTGCTCCCAATGCACGCGTGAATCTTCACGCCGATGTAGTGAATCGCCGCCCAGTCATCCGCGGCCACTCCCGCACCCAGCCCGCGCCGCAGCAGCCTGTGATAGGTCGGCCGCCGGTCCGTCTCGCCGTCATAGTGCGGGCACGCGCTGCCTTTGAGGAATCCCAGCCCATCGCGGATCGCCGAGAGCGGCCGCCCGAACGAGTCGGTCACGCCCCCCTCAAACCAGCACAGCATCCCCGCGCTCACGCCGGCCAGCACGATCCCGCGCCGCCACGCCTCACGCAGCACGCGATCGACCCCATGCACCCGCCACACCGCCAGCATGTTTGCCGTGTTCCCCCCGCCCACGTAGATCACATCCTGCGACAGCAGGAACTCGCGGCTGTCCTTGCGCGGCACGCCGAACAGCGGAAGATGCGACGCCTCCGCCCGCTTCGCCGGGAACGCTTCGTAGAACTTCACGATGGACTCGCGGCTGTCCCCGCCCGCGGTCGCCAGAAAGCACACCCGCGGCCTGCCCTTGGGCGCCAGTGACAGAACATAATCGTCCAGCACTCCGTCATCCCCGGCCACAAGGAACCCACCCCCGCCCATCGCTACGATCTGCCGCTTCGCCATTCCCAGAGTCTACACAGCCTCGTATCTTCCCTTCAACCCCCGCTCACGGTTTCCCGAATTTCCCCAAACCGCTCGCGTGGTTCGACCGCGTCTATCCACTCGCACCCTTCACAGTCGAGCGAAAAAATCTCCAAAATCCTCCCAAAATTCACAACCCAAATCCCAGCCAGCACTTACGCAAATCGCGCGCTGCGCGTTTTCGTCAAAAGCGCGCAGCGCCCCGGGTATATATAGAGGAGCGTGTTTTCCCACCTCCTTCGCGCTGTCCCGCCTCCGGGCGACCAGCGCACAACCCAACCGCCGCCGCCCGGCAGTCGGCCACGCTCTTTGACATCCTGCTACGAGTTGCCAGTTGCCAGTGATTCCGCATTCTGCATTCCGCATTCTGCATTCACCTCTCATCGTTCCTCGCCTTTCCACCGATCACCGATCACCGCCCACGGGACGAAAACGGGACTGATCGGGACGGCTTTTGGACGTGGAAAGGACGCGATTCTTCGCCGCTTAGCCATCTGTGAAAACACATGTAACACATTGTAATAAAACGACTTGCGACCGAACTCCCCGGCGACACCAACACCCGAAAACTTTTTTCTTGGCTCCCGGCGGGAATGACGCGGCCCGGGACTACCCCGGCCGGCAAGGTCAATCACGACCACAGTCGCTCCTACCGCCCGTCTGGAGTCCATGCTATAAATGAATTGCCACAATCGGAGACACCAACCCCATGAGCCACGCATACCTCACGCAACGAGAGAAGATCCCCACCAAGATCATGGCCACCAGCGTCGAAATCGACCGCGCGGTCGCCGCCGAGATCGCCACACTCATTCGCCAGCGCGCGGCCCGCGCCCAGAACGCCGTGCTGGGGCTGCCGACCGGCTCGACGCCCCTTGGTGTCTACGCCGAACTGATCCGGCTGCACAAAGAGGAAGGGCTCACATTCAAGAACGTGATCACGTTCAACCTCGACGAGTACTACCCCATGCAGCCCAATGAGCTGCAATCCTACCGCCGGTTCATGAACGAGAACCTCTTCGACCATATCGACATCCCGAAACCCAACACCCATATTCTCGACGGCACCGTACCCATGGAACAAGTCCCCGCCCAGTGTGCGGCCTACGAACAAGCCATCATCGACGCAGGTGGCATCGACATCCAGATGCTGGGCATCGGCCGGAGCGGCCACGTCGGCTTCAACGAACCCGGCTCGTCTCGTGAATCGCGGACGCGACTGATCACCCTCGACAGCATCAGCCGCCAGGACGCCGCCAGCAGCTTCTTCGGCGAGGAGAACGTCCCGCGCCGCGGCCTGACCATGGGTGTCGGGACCATCCTCACCGCCGGCCGGATCATCCTCATGGCTTTCGGCGAGCACAAGGCCGCGATCATCGCCCGCGCCATCGAAGGCGAAATCACCCCGGCCGTCGCCGCGTCGTTCCTCCAGGCGCACCCCAACGCCCAGATCTTCCTCGACGATGCGGCCGCTTCCGAACTCACCCGCTTCAAACACCCCTGGCTGGTCGGACCGGTCAAATGGGACAAGCGCCTCATCCGCCGCGCCGTCACCTGGATCGCGGTCAAACTCGGCAAGCCGTTCCTCAAACTAACCACCGAAGACTACAACGAAAACGGACTGCAGGACCTCGTCGCCGAGCACGGGCCGGCCTACGACCTGAACATCGGCGTCTTCCGCATGATGATGGAAACCATCACAGGCTGGCCGGGCGGCAAGCCCGACTCGCTCAAGCGCCCCGGCGACATCGACCGGCCCACGGATGCCATCTTCCCCAAGCGCTGCCTGATCTTCTCGCCCCACCCCGACGACGACGTCATCGCCATGGGCGGCACGCAGATCCGGCTGGCCGACCAGGAACACGAGGTTCATGTCGCCTACCAGACCTCGGGCAACCTCGCCGTGTTCGACGCCGACGCCATCCGCTTCGCCGACTTCGCCAGCGACTTCAACCGTTTCTTCGGCATCGCCGGCGACAGGGCCGAGAGCATCGAGAAACACATCGAGGAGTTTCTCAAGCACAAGAAGCCCGGCCAAGCCGACTCGCCCGAGGTGCAGAGAATCAAGGGCCTGATCCGCCGTGGCGAAGCCCGCGCGGCCGGGCGGGACTGCGGCATTCCCGAAGATCGCCTGCACTTCCTGGACATGCCGTTCTACGAGACCGGCAAGGTCCGCAAGAAACCAGTTGGCGAGGAAGACATCAAGCTCCTCGTGGACCTGATGGAGAAGATCAAGCCGCACCAGATCTACTGCGCCGGCGACCTCTCCGACCCGCACGGCACCCACCGCACCTGCCTG
>JBEKVL010000560.1:0-4874 GCA_049514055.1 Tepidisphaeraceae bacterium
CCATCGCGGCGCCCCGAACTGGTCCGCTCGTGACAGAATCTTCACGAGATCCTGCTCGGCATCGAGCGTCTTGACGAACTGTCCCACGGTCACCCTGGGATTCAGCGGCAATGCCGACACCTGTTCTTTCAGGTCGTTCACCGCCCGCTGGGTAGCCGCCCGGATCGCCTCCTGAGTCGCCCGCTGGTTCCCCGGCGCCGACTCGCGGCCGGGAGCAGGGGTCGCCGCCAGCGCCGCCGGTGCGGTGAGCATCGCCAAAACGAGAATAAGACCTCTTGCGAGAATCATGTTGTTGTTTCGGACACTGGCCCGTGGGGCACGTTAGGCAAAATCGGCCGGACACGCCAGTATTTGCCTGCCCGTTGATTTCGGCTGGCGTCCGTCTTACCATTTTGATCGCGAATCCAGGCAACGATGTTTTCATAACATTAGATATGATAATGCTTTGAGTACGAGGAGAGGATTGAACCAACGGAGCCCCATGTCCCCGCGCCGCCAAACCCGCAAAGTTGTCATTGGTGACGCCACCCATGGCTTGGTTGCCATCGGCGGCGATGCCCCCGTCTCGGTTCAGACCATGACCGCCGGCTATACGCACGAGATCGACAAGTGCGTGGCCGAGATCAAAAAACTGGCGGCTGCCGGCGCCGACATCGTCCGCGTGGCCGTTCCCGAGAAGAAAGACACGGCCGCCCTGCGCGAGATACTGCCGCAGGTGACCGTGCCGATCGTGGCCGATGTCCACTTTCATTTTCAGCGAGCGCTGGAGGCCATCGACGCCGGCATCCACAAGATCCGCCTCAACCCCGGCAACATCTCCGACCACGCCCAGGTGAAGGATGTCATCCAGGCCTGCAAGGCAAAGCACATCCCCATCCGTGTCGGCGTCAACGAAGGCTCCATCATCGAACGCCGCGACAAACAGAAACGCAATGAGGAACTCCGCGGCGTCTTCTCCGACCGCAAACACGGCCAACTTTTGGCCATCATGATCACCAAGCTCGAGGAATACCTCGACATCTTCCACGAAGAGGACTTCCACGACATCGTAATCTCGGCCAAGAGCATCGACCCCCTGCTGGTCATCGACGCCTACGCCGAAATCTCCCGGCGCTTCGACTATCCGTTGCACCTCGGCGTCACCCACGCCGGCCCGCGCGAAACCGGCGCCATCCGTTCCGTCGTCCCGCTCGGCCATCTGCTGTGCAGCGGCATCGGCGACACGATCCGCATCTCCTACGCCTCCGATCCCGTCTACGAGGTTCAGGACGGCCTGGAAATGCTCTACGTTCTCGGCCTGCGCCCGCGCATCGGCGCCGAACTGATCGCCTGCCCCACCTGCGGCCGGATCCAGGTCGATCTCTTCACGCTCGTCCAGGACGTCCGTAAACAGCTCGCCAAAGAGATCCGCGTCCCCATTAAGGTGGCGGTAATGGGTTGCGTGGTGAACGGCCCCGGCGAATGCGAAGGCGCCGACATCGCCATCTTCGCCGGCGACCGCCGCGGCATCATCTACGTGCAGGGCGAGAAGGTCGCCAACGTCCCCGAAGAGCAGATCCTCACGCGACTCCTGGCCGAGTGCCGCGATTTCCAAGGGAAAGTCGAGCGCGGCGAAGCTAGGCTCGGCGAGAAGAAGGTGGACATCCTGCCGCCCGACCCGATCGGTACGCTCGGCTCCGGCTGGGAGAAGATCCAGGCGGAGAAGGGCAAGAGCCTGCCGGTGGTGAAGTGAACTCGGCCGCTGCGCGTGCGAATGATCGCTGCGAAGTTACTACAACACGGTACGGGTGTACCAATGGCGCAATTCAAAGATCGTCTTATCCTTGTCGAGCAAGCCGTGCATGGCGTTCTAAGCCCGCTCGGCTTCAAGAAGCAGAAGACCAACTGGCGTCGTTCGCGGCCGGAGACTCTGCAGCAGTTCACCATCGCAAGCCAGCAGCTTGGCGCGCGGTACAGGCCGGAATGGGGCTTGAATCTGGTGTCGCGCTCCGAGAACCCCCGTCCCGTGCATCATGAACTGCACGTTCAATGGGTGCTGGAGCAGTTTCTCTGTCCATTTGTGGTAGAACGGGCTGACGATTGGACGACGGGTAAGGTCACCGGCCCGCTGGACGAGATGCTGGAGATGATGCATGCGTTTCACTTGAAACGTGAGATGCCCGGAGCCGAGCGCCAGAGGCTTGTCGTCAAACTGCTCACACAATATGTGGTGCCGTGTTTCGACATGTATCAAACAGAGGAATCGGTTCGGCGGATGATGGGATGCTATAAGGCTCCTTTGCGCGCCCAGATGTTTGGCGGTTGCCCGAAGGATTGGTGGCCCAAGGATTAGCGGGGACCCAGGACTGCTCTCTTCTGGACAAGCAGATTAGCCACGGATGTCCCGGATTACACGGACAATACAAGATGTTGCCCTGTCCTGATTCTTATCCGTGTCATCCGTGAAATCCGTGGCTGCTCTTTTCCCCCGTGTTGCCGTCGCGCCGTGGCGTCGTGAGGCGTCCTCGCTGGGCGTGAGATTCTGCTCCAACCAACAAAGACCCTCTCGCGCAGAGCCGCCGAGACGCAGTGAAGACAAGAAACTTATCTGCAATCACTGTTCCGCAATCGCCGTTGCCGTGCTGTGCCTTTTGGCGTACAACACCCTCATGCCCTTGCTTCTCCTTGCACCGCGAATCTCCGAGGATTCCGTCACACTCTGGAAGGCGGCTGGCCGCCTTGGGTGGACGACTGAGCGGCTGTCTTCGTGGCAGGCACCGGAGGAGTTGTCGCAGGCCGATCTGGCAGTCTACGCCGAACCGCTCTTTGTCGCGGCCATCGCGGATACTCTTGGGCTGGCCATGATCGAGCCTTCACTGGATTGGCTGCCGTCGTTGCCGTGGGAATTGCTGCGGCGGCGCATCTACCGGTCCACGCTCAAAGAGGCGCGATTGTTGCGCGCTCCGGCGTTCATCAAGGCTGTCAACGACAAGACATTTCCCGCGACCGTGCATGATGCCGGCCTGCGAATTGCCGCCGATGATATCCTGTCCGACGATACGCCGGTGTTGATCTCCGACGTGGTCCAGTGGGAGGATGAATACCGCTGTTTCGTCCTTGATGGCCGGGTGCAGACAGCATCCATCTATTGGCGAGACGGCTGCCTTGCCCGCAACGATGACGGATCGTGGATGAACGACGATTGTGTGTTCAATGGTGCTGTGGAGTTCGCTGAGCAGGTACTCGGGCATCCCGGACTTGCGTCACCACCCGCGTTTGTCCTGGATGTCGGCCGCATTCGTGGACAAGGATGGGCCGTGATTGAGGGCAACTCCGCCTGGGCGGCCGGCATCTATGGTTGCGATCCAGAGCGTATTCTTCCTGCCGTGTATCGCGCAACCCGTCGCCGACATTCGTTAACCGATTCCGATCGTCGCTGGATTGTGGAGAGAACATGGGAACAGGGATAGCTGCGGTTATCCCGCGAGCAGACTGGAGACGCCCCGGACGAATAGTTGCGAACGACTGACCCCGCGCTGTCTGGCCAGAGCATCGGCGCGTGCGAGAATTGCGGGTTCGATGGAGATGAGCACGCAGGCGGCCTTTACGGCTTTGCGAGGCCGGCCGCGCTTGGCTCGCTCCCATTGCTGGCGTTCGCCCGCATTGAGTGGGCGCGTGTCCTGGTAACGCAAATTCTCCAAGCCCCTCGTGGCTTGCTCAAACTCCGAAGTTGTCATCGCGGTCCAGGGTTTGACGGCGGATGTTGGTTTCTTTTTCACTATTTCACTTTACCTTTTGCCTTGGACGCCGTTTCCGGCGACACTACCCGCCCAAAATAAACCGACCATGCTTCTCACCATCGACAACCTCGAAAAGACTTTCGGCCAGCGAACCATCTTCGACAAGGCCAGCCTCACGCTCTATCCCGGCGAGCGCGTCGGCCTTATCGGGGCCAACGGATCGGGCAAAACCACCCTCTTCCGCATCGTCACCGGCGCCATCGAGCCCGACTACGGCACCATCGCCCTGGCCAAGGGCACGCGTATCGGCTACCTCGTCCAGGATCCCGTTTTCAACCCCGACAACACCGTCCTCGACGAGGCCGAGGAAGCCTTCGCCGACCTCCGCCGGCTTCACCATGAAATGCGCGAACTCGAACACAAGCTCGGCGATGTCGTCGGCGAGGAGCAGAATCGCGTTCTCCGCCGCTACCAGGAGGTCCAGCACGAGTTCGAACTGGCCGGCGGATATGCGTTCACGCACCGCCTCGAAGCCACGCTCCTGGGCGTGGGCCTGGACCGCCTCACCTGGGACCAGCAGGTCTCCACGCTCTCGGGCGGCCAGCGCTCGCGGCTGGCGTTGGCCCGGCTGCTCATCGGCGAACCGGATTTGCTGCTGCTGGACGAGCCGACCAATCACCTCGATCTGGCGGCCATCGAGTGGCTCGAGGACTACCTCCGCGACTTCAAGGGCGCGGTACTCATCATCTCCCACGACCGCTTCCTGCTCGACCGGCTGTCCACGCGCATCGCCTGGCTCAACAAGTGCCGCCTCGACAGTTTCACGGGCAACTACTCGGCCTTCGTCCAACAGCGAGAACTTCTGGAACTCAGCCAGTCCCGCGCCTACGAACAACAACAGGAGATGATCGCCAAGCAGGAGGAGTTCATCCGCCGCTTCCAGGCCGGCCAGCGCTCCAAGGAATCCCGCGGCCGAAAAACGCGGCTGGAACGCTTCAAGAAATCCGATGAAATGGTGGCCGCCGTCGGCAAGGAGCACCACATCCGCCTGGCGCTGAACACCGACCAGCGGGCCGGCGACCAGGTGCTCCGCGTCCGCCAGCTCAGCAAGGCTTTCGGCCCGCGCCGGCTCTGGGAGGAAATCTCCTTCGACAT
>JBEKVL010000561.1:0-7450 GCA_049514055.1 Tepidisphaeraceae bacterium
CTGGAAAGATGCGGAATTCATCGGTCAACGCGGGAGGAAACCGCATGTTTCGGGTTCGACGAACGATCCGGCAGTTGCAATCTCGCCCGGAAGTATGTTACCGTGGTTGTGAAGTCAGCAGGAAGACAAGATGCAGACGAACGGCGATTACAGAGCGGTTTGTAGCTCGGATGATGGGGCTGTGCGGCAGTCGGGCGAGGCCGCGGGCCGAATTCCGGACATCAAGTCCGGCGGGGACAGGGAGAATTGCTGTCGGACTGAGCGGCCGTCATATCAAGATATGTCGCAAATCGCCCGGCAATCCGCGACCCCCGATCAGGCGGCGATCGACATTGGCTGGTCGTCAGCAACCGTGCTGGCTCCGCACGCTCTACTTGAACGTATACGGCGTCAGTTGACGATCCCTTATGGCTACCGCGGCATCCGCCAGGATCTGATGCCCTCCCGAGAACATCCGCGTCTGCTGTACACCGAAGGCCGAGCCGGCGAGTTGCTGATCGGCCCGGGCTATGCCCAGCTGCTGGCGACGTGGCTGCCGCTGATCGGGGTCGATGTCCGCGTGCAGGATCTGCGATCGCTTCCCGAGGATCTGAAGTTGGCTGGTAGCACGTCGCCCGATTCCCCGTTGGCCCCGGCGCTCTCACGCAACCCGCTCGGCCAGATCGAGGTTGCCGACACCCGGGAGATGATCGGGACGATCGCCGAGATCCGCCGGTTGCTGCCACACGCCCGGCTCTACATCATCGTCGACCGCCGATACGAAGCGCGGCAGTTGGCCGGGCGGCTTATGGAGGCCCTCGATCGGCCTGTCGACTGCGTGTGGAGTCAGCGACCTGTCGTCAGCCGGACGGTCGTGACCACGAGCACGTACCTGCCGAACGGAGAGGGCGAGCCCGCAGTGTTCCTGTTCACCAACCCGAGGTCGATCTCCTGGCAGGATGCCACTCCAAAATTGCAGCACTATCTCAACCGATCCCGAGCTTATCTCTTCAGGCGGCCAGGCGAGCGACTGGATCTGGCCGAACGTCGCATCGCGGATTCGTGGTTCGGAAGCGTGCTCTATCGTTCACCGACACGCCCGGCCGAGGTCGTCGCCCGGTTCGCCCCGATACGCGTAAGGACGCTGCCGAAAGCCGATGGCGACGCGGTCGACCGCAAGCGCAGGCTGATCTGGAAGAACGGGGAACGGAACCGGGAGATTGCCGAGATCGCCCGGGCTCTCCTTGACCAGGATCTGACGGCACTGAACGCAATAGGGCTGATGATCGAGGGCGGGGATGCCCAGTGGTTCACAAACCGATCCCCGGGACTTCCGATCACGATTGTCGTGGAAAACCGGGAGCACGCGATGGAGTTGAAGGCGATGCTCTCGGACTGGGAAGTTTGTGCATGTGGCCACGAGCCTGAAGAAAGCCCGGGCGGGACACGGCCGATGATCGTGACCATGACCTGGGCCTGGGAACACGGGCTCAACACTGACCTGATAATCCGGGGCGACGGGACGGCCAGCGGACTTGCGTTTGACTGGCACCTGCCGCTTGCCCGGCAGATACCGGGGGGCCGCGTCTATCTCATTGATCTGGACGACACTCAGGACGGCCGGGCACGGCGTGACGCACATCTGCGGCGGCGGGCGTACGAGAAGCTTGGGTGGATGGTGGACGAACGCGAGCCGGAGTGGCCACGGGAGCGGGATGCGGGAGACGATGAGCGGGACACCGGTGAGTTTGGTGCATACATGGGAGAACACGCAGGCCAGAAACCAGAGGGAACCGCGAAGGGGATCGAATCTGCCGACGAACTGACAAGCGTAACGAATCTCAGCGAGATCCCGGGAACAGTCCCAGGATCTCCGGAAGACGACGGAAACGGTTCCGTTCATCTTCCCGATGCAGGTGATGTGATCAATCACATCCAAACAGGACCGGTCAAAATACCGGTATACGTGCCTCACCTGGAACCAGTGAGCCTGCTCTCTGGATACCCAGATGCGTCCGTATGTGCTGCTATGGTCTCCTATAAGGGAACCGGCGGCTCCGCCTGCCTTCACCCGCGAACGGCGTGAGGCCGTTGGGAGCGCCGGGACGGCTTTTCCGCCCCGGCCTCCCCTTTTTTCTCGGCACTTAACTGGTTGTCGCCATGTACGTTACAGAAGAAACAGAGATCCTGGCCGAGCTTGGGGCAAGGTCCGACCCGATCCTGGCCCATCGCGGGGCGTTTCGGAGTCTCGTCCGCCGACACCAGCGGCAGATAGGTCGCGTGCAAAGCACCTTGGGGATGGCGGGCGTCTTGGCACTCGGTCCCTGCCTTGTCAAGCGTGTGGCCGATGCACGAACGTTGCGGACGGCCTGGAACCGCTTGTCGCGGGCCGGCAAGTCGCCGGGACCGGACCAGCTCCGGTTTGACGACTTCGACAACACGGCCATCTGGGCACTATGCCGCAACGTCGCCAGAGCCTTGCGAGACGGGCACGTCCCACGCCAGCCCGAGCGGCGCGTACAGATTCCCAAGCCAGGCAAACCCGGCGCGTTCCGCACCATCGTCGTGCAGAGCATCATCGACCGCCTGATCGCCAGTGCCCTCGCCTCCATTCTGAGCCCGATTCTCGATCTCATGTTCTGCCCCTTCAGCTTCGGCTTCCGCCCGCGTCGGGGTCGTCTGGAGGCGGTGGCCACGGCCTTGGCCCACGCTGAGGCCGCCGGTTGCTGGACTTGGGTTTCGGTCGACGTTGCGAAGGCGTTCGACAGAATCCCGCTGGTCCGGCTTCTCGAACTCACCAGTCGGCTGTTTCCCGACGACCTGGTGTCGCTGGTCGAGCAGGTTGCTGACACCGGGAACAAGCGGGGAGTTCGCCAGGGATCCCCGCTCTCCCCGCTCCTCGCCAATCTCTACTTCGACCACTACATCGACCGTCCCTGGTACGCACGGCACCCGGATCAGGTGATGATACGGTACGCCGACAACCTGCTGATTCTCTGCCGGACCCGGGAGCAGGCGAGGGAAGCGCTGGCCGAGATCGCCCGCCTCGCCCGTTCGGCCGGAACCCCGTTGAACGACGCGGGGGATTCGGCGATCGTCGAACTGGATGCCGGCCAGTCCGTCGACTGGCTCGGATTCCAGATCACCCGCGAACAGGGGCGGGTACGCCTGGGGATCGCCGAGCGGGCGTGGCGGAAGTTGGAGAGCCGGCTGGTTGATGCCCATGAGCGGCCGGCAAGCCCGATTGTGGCTACTCAGGTCATTGAAGGCTGGCTGGGGCAGATGGGTGCGTACGCCGAGGACGGGGCGTGCGATCCGCTGCTCGCCCGGATCAGCCGGCTGGCGGAGGCCCACGGCTTTGACGAAATTCCGGCCCCCTGGCGGCTGAAGCGCGGCTGGCTGGTGGCACGCAGGCGCTGGCGGCGGTGTCGCGAGGACCAGCTGCAGCGGTTGCCCAGTCGCCTTGCCAGGATCAGTAGTTATCTGGCCCTCAAGCGGGATTGCCGCAGGCCTGTGATGGTCCCGGTCGCCGCGGACATGCCATCGACTCCTGGAATACCCAGTACACAGTTCTCAACACGGTCTGTGGCCGTGACCGAGCGGCCAGCGAATTTGTTACACTGAACCCGGAGACCACATTATGCTAAACACTGTTGACAATTCATCGGCGGCCCCGACGACCTCAGCAGGTGCCGGCCCCGATGCAAACCCCGTTCGCGAACTGACCCTCAGCGAACTGCGTCCGTACCCCCGCCAGTGCGATTTCTTCGACGCTTGCACGGCGGCCGAGGATGAGCTGCTCCTGGCGGACATCCAGCGCCATGGCCTGCATGTGCCCATCGACGTGCTGCCCGCGGATAATGCCGCCGGGCTCCCGGGCCTGACGATCCTGGACGGCCACCGTCGCGTGCAGCTCGTTCGCCAGCTCCATCGGGAGACGATCCCGTGCTGCGTGCGTAACGACCTGATGGACAAGACGGCGACGGAAATCGAGGCGACTTTTCTGCAACTGAATCTGAACCGCCGCCACCTCAGTTCTCTCGCTCGGGCTCGAATCGCCTTAAGGTTGTTCGAGCTGGAGCGACGGCGTGACCGCAACACGATCAGGGCTGGCGAAGAGCGCGAGGCCCGTGACCGGGTAGGTCGGCAGATCGGCATGACCGGCCGGCACCTCGCCCGTCTCTGGCGCGTGCTCCGGACTCCGCCGGGCGTCCAGCGGGCAGTGGATGCGGTCGGCCTGGATTGCACCCTCGCGAGTCGCGTGGCCGGCCTCGCGGCCAGTGAGCAGGAGCAGATTGCCGTGGAACTGGCGGCGGCACAGACTCGGGGCGAGGCCAACGCGATCGTCCGCCGACATCTTGCCGTCCCGCAAAATGCCCCGCAGACACCAAAGAGCCAGCTGCGGGAGATGACCCGGGTTCTGAAGGCCAGCGTGCTTGGCCTTCGCGGGAAGATTCAGGACATCCCGCCTGCGGCCATCGTCCGGCAGCGAGCCGTGATCTGGGAGGCGATCGACGTGCTGCAGTCACTGGCCCGGCGAGGCGAGAAACGTCGCGCGGAATTGAGCATCGAGGAACTGTCCAATTCCGGACTTCATGTCCGGTGAATGAGATTGTTCTCATATCATGATATGTCGGCTGTCAGCAGGGCCAATTGCCCTGGCGTTCACCGCAATCGAGGTCCCTCTGGGTCGAGATTGTCGAGGAATCTGACTCGCAGATCGGGCGACGGGGGAATGCAGTGGGTACGGCTGGGGAACCACCGGGGCCGGCTTCGCGAGCCCGAACTGGACCGGCGAGCACGCCAGGGCGTGGGCGGAAACGGAAATAATGCGGATGACCTCTCGATGCTGACGGCGACTCTGAGGACGTTTCGGGGAGAAGTTGAAGGAGGCGGATGGGGTGCTGTGATCTCTGGGGCGGGGCACTTTCCTTTGCGGGGCGCACCGTGCATACTCCTTGCTTGTGACCGCAATAGCCTTTCCCATTTCCAAGCCAAACTGCCAGCCCAACTGGACGTGGGCCTGGGCCACCCCCATTTTGCTGGCCATCATCACCGCCAGTTCCGCGGTACATGCCGAGCGGCCATTGGTTGGGGCGATTCGCTGGGATGCCTGGCAGGAGAGCGGCAACGTCAAGGCCGCGGTGGAGAAGGCGCTCGGTCCCGCCCAGTGGCACCACCGCCTGCCCTTCTTTGCCAAGGTCACCGGGCCAAACTCAGTCGTTACCGACGGCAACAGCCAGACCGTCATGGATCGGGAGATCACCTACGCCGCGAAGGCCGGCCTCGACTACTGGGCGTTCGTCACGTACCCCGACGATTCTGGCATGTCCAATGGTCTGCACCTGTACCTGAGCAGCCCGCAGAAGAGCCGAATACGTTTCTGTCTGAATCTCCAAGGCGGCTGGATCTCCAATCCCGCCAAGTGGAACAACGAAGTCAAACGCTACCTCAACTACTTTCGGGATCCGTCGTACCAGCGCGTTTTGGGCAACCGGCCTTTGGTCTATTTGTTCAATGCCGACGCGATGGTCGGCACTGGAAAGCACGCCGATTGGGCGGCTGCCCGCTTGGCCTTTGAGCAACTTCGAACCGCAGCGGCGGAGTCGCGGGTTGGCAAGCCGTACATTGTCATTCAGGGGTGGAATGCGAAGCAGGATCGGACGATGCGGTTGGAGATCGGGGCCGATGCGTTGGGCGCTTATGCAGTGGCCGGGGGTTCCAGATCCGGAGATTCCTTCGAGGCCCTTGCCACCAAAGCTCACGCTTTCTGGGAATCCGGCAAGGCGACGGGCTGTGATCTGGTGCCCATCGTGACCAGCGGATGGGACAATCGACCACGAGTAGAGAATCCGCCGCCATGGACGAAAGGCTCCGAGAATCACTACCTGGCTCCGACGCCGACCGAATTGGCTCGTCATCTTGCCGACGCTCTGAATTGGACCCGAGCCAGCGCTACTGTTGCACCGGCCCAAACCGTACTGATCTACGCCTGGAACGAACACGACGAAGGCGGATGGCTCTGCCCTACGCTTAAGCCGGATGGCATGAGCGCCGATACCTCTCGCCTGGATGGCATTGAGGCGGTACTCAAACGGACTGCACCATGAGTGCGGAAAACAACAGAATTTGGCCGGGTTGGGTCTTGTACCTGATGTCTTCCGGGGGAATCACAGGTTGCCTTTGCCGCCCGGAGCCTCCGCGACGCCATTGCCAGCGTCACCGGCGAATCCGGGCAGGTGGAGTGGGGCCGCAAGCCCGGACGGGCACGACCAAAGCCGCCTGGATCAAGGTGCAGCCTTGTCCCCAGCGTTGGGCGGCTGCCGGAGGGTCGCCACCTTGCGGAGAACTTCCGCCAGCGCCTTCGCCGATTTGGCAGGGTCGGTCAGAGCGTACTTGTCCTGATCGGTAATCAGTTCCCTGCCGGCATCTTGGGTGTGGTCAGCGGCGGCTCGCCAAGGGCCTGGAGAACTGACTGGCGAAGATCAGTCCGATCCTTCCAGCCCGTTTCGGCGAAGAACTCGTTCGTCAGGAAGTCCAAATTCGCCGGCAGCCCAACTCGGACCAATTCCGTGCCCAGACACCCCCGCACAAGCAAATCACCCTCGACCGGCATCCTGCTGCGGAGCCAGCCATCTCGCGTGTTCGGATCGTCGAGCTCGGCCGTCTTGGCCGGAGGCAGCAAGTGCGAGATCCCGACGACGAAAGCCGCCTGGCCGGACCACCCCACGGCCCCGTACTCACGATCCATGATCGCCCGCAACCGCGCCAGGTGCTGGACAGTGAAGAATAACTCGGCTCGCCCGACCACCTGGACCACCAGGTTGTTGTAGTTGAACTTGCCGTCCACGTCCTCCCACAAGTTCTTGCGGTCGAGCAGTTCCAGCAGGCGATCAGTGCTCATTCGTGGGCAGACGAATGGACCCATCAGCGGTTCGTCGAGACCCACGCCCAGCGAGGTGGAGTAGCGATTGATTGCGCACAGTCGCACCTTGGCTTCGATTTCCACCGGAAGCCGGGCTAATTCCCCGGCCACCGCCTGGCGAACCGCGTCAAATCGTTGCTGCTGTTGGGCGAGGATCTGCTCCCGCCTGGCCTCGTAGCCCTTTGGGTCTTTGCGGTCGCTTTCCTGCCACGCCCCTTCCGTCAGGGCTTCGGCGGCCGCAAGTTCGCGGGTGAGACGCTGCTGCCAGTACCAGACGCAATTCCGGCCGCCGCTGTTGCGTTGCCACCATTTGTCGAAGTTCTTATCCGTGAGCTCTTCGCCCGTCATGAGCTTCAGCGCTAGATGTGCCGTGGCGGCGACGGTGCGACTGTGCCAACTGCGCATGCGGTGCAACCCACCGGCGATGATCTCTTCCTTCTGGACATACCTGGCCGTACGCAGCAGGTTCCAGCTCAAAGCAGGAAGGCCATCGGCTGCGTCCTTGAGCAGGCTGCCGATCCGCTCGACATCTTCCGGCTGGTGTAG
>JBEKVL010000562.1:0-5832 GCA_049514055.1 Tepidisphaeraceae bacterium
CGACTGATCAACGCTCAACTCCCCGGTCAGAAGTTTGACATCCGCGGGAATGATGTCGCCCGGGCGCACCCGGACAATGTCACCGGGCACCAGTTCCCGTGCCGCAATGACCTGCCAGTTGGCCTCGCGCCGGACGCGGGCACTGACCTGCAACCGCTTCCGCAGTGCCTCGACGACGCCGGCGGCCCGGTGCTCCTGCATGAAACTCAACACGGCATTGACGACCAGCAGAGCGCCCACCACAACCAGATCCGAGTATTTCCCAAGGGCGGCCGACAGGACCATGATGAGCTCGAGCATCCACGCCGATATGCCCCAGAACTTCCCGAGGAACTTGCGGATCGGGTGTCCCTTTTGTTCGGCCACCTCGTTGTAGCCGTGCTCCTTCCGGCGGAGGTCCACCTCCGCGTTCGTAAGCCCGGCGTCGGGGTTTACATGGAGCGCCGCGAGCGTGTCGGGAACCGACGCGGAGGCGATGTCAGGGGGCCTGGCACTTGCCGGCATCGAAGGCGCCGGCTCGGCTTCGGATGTATTCTGGGTCGTTGGCATAGTGGAGAACCTCTCTGGCGCCTGCCCGGTTTACACCGGTTTGCAGGCGTCGGACACCCCAGTTCCAATTCCGAATCCCGGCAGACGGGCAACGGTGTCCATCGCGAGATTGTAGTACCCCGACGAGTCAGTAGCTGGCGGACTCCAGGCGGGTTTTGCCGCGGAACACCCAGTGGATCGACAGGGTATAGGCCAGCACCAGCGGCATGCCGGTGAGCGCGATGATGAACATGATGCCGAGCGTCTTGTGGGAAGACGCGCCGTTGTAGATGTTCAGGCTGTTACGGGCGGTATCGACGGTGGAGACGATCATGTTGGGGACGTATCGTCCCGTTTCGTTGCGGCTGATGAGCCCGATCATGAGTAGTGCCATAAGGCAGAGGATGGACACGCACGAAGAGACGAAGGCACGCCGATCACGCTGGTGGAAGATCTCACGCGGGATATTGGCGATGGCAAGCATGTTCAGCAGGGCCAGGCTGAAAAACCAGGGATGGGCCTTGAACGGCTCGCCCATGCGCGGGACGTACAGCAGCGTGGCCATGGTCGTGGTGGCATAGCAGATGATGAACAAGATCATCGTGTTGCGCACCCAGTTGCGGGCCTGGTCGTGCAGCGGTCCTTCGGTTTTCATCACGACATAGATCGACCCGTGCATCATGAACAGGGCAACGGTGGTCACGCCGACCATCAGCGCATACGGATTCAAGAGATCGACGAGCGAGCCGGCGAATTCACGGTTCGCATCAAGCGGAATGCCGTGGGCGAGATTGCCAACGGTCACACCCAGCAACAGGGCCGCCAGCAGGCTGCCGGCCAGGAACGCCACATCCCACGATCGCCGCCACCATTCGTCAGGCCGTTTGGAGCGGAACTCGATTGCGACAGCGCGGAAGATCAGTGCTGTCAGCAGGAGCATGAGCGGCAGATAGAAGCCTGAGAACAGCGTGGCGTAGACCGGCGGAAACGCGGCGAAGAGCGCGCCGCCCGCGGTGACGAGCCAGACTTCGTTGCCGTCCCAGACCGGGCCGATGGAGTTGAGCATCAGTCGGCGGTGTTCGTCGGTCTTCGTGAAGAGATGCAGCATGCCGACGCCCAGGTCGAAGCCGTCGAGGACGGCGTAGCCGAAGAAGAGGATGCCGAGCAGGATGAACCAGGTGGTGTTGAGATCCATAACGTCTCCAGTGAACAGGGGAACCTCAGAGGGCTGCGCGATCACCATGAAGGGGGTGCGGTGGGGCGTGAGCGTGATCCTCGGTATCCGGCCCGTGCCGGATCTTCTGGTCCAGAAGATAGATGAAAAGCACAAACAGCAACAGGTACATGAAGCCGAACATCAAGACGCTGCCGAGAATCTGACCGGCGCCGACCGTGCGGCTGACGCCGTCGGCGGTACGCATAAGATCGTAGACGATCCACGGCTGGCGGCCGACCTCCGCGGAGAACCAGCCGAGTTGGTTGGCGGCCTGCGGCAGCAGCACCGCGAGCACGAAAACCCATAGCAGGCGGCGGTGGCTCCAGAGTGTGTCCCGATACGCGAGCCAAGCCCCGGCGAGACTCAGCGCGATCAGGAGCATGCCGATGCCGACCATGGCGTGATAGGTCTGAAAGACCACATTGACCGGCGGGATGTCCCGCCCGAACGCCGCCAGCCCCTTCACGGGCGCGTCTGTCCGTCCGTGGATCAGCCAACTGAGCATCCCGGGAATCTGTATGCCAACGACCGTGCGGTTGGACGTTTTCACCCAGCCGACAAGGTAGAGCCCGGCCGGCGCCGAGGCCGGATAGTGACCTTCAAACGCGGCCATCTTCGCCGGCTGGTACTCGGCCGCCACCTGGGCGCTGTGATGTCCGCTGAGCAGTTGCAGGAAACTGGCCATCACGGCGACGCTCAGCCCGATCCGCATGGAGACTTTGGCGAAGCGCTCGTGTCGGCCTTTGAGCAGGTAGTAAGCAGCCACGGAGATAACCAGCCAGGCACCGGCCTGCCAGGCACCCATGAGGACGTGCCAGAGGCGGTCCATGGCGGAGGGGTTGAAGACGACTTTCCAGAATTCCGTGACCTCCGCTCGCGGCCCGGCGGCAGTCGAGACGATGTGGAATCCGGCCGGGGTCTGCATCCAGGAATCGGCGACGACGATCCAGACGGCCGAAAACATCGCGCCCAGCGCCACCATGAGCGTGGCGAAGAAATGCGTTTTCGGCCCGACACGATCCCAGCCGAAGATAAGCAGCGCGAGGAATCCGCTTTCCAGGAAGAAGGCGAACACACCTTCGGCCGCCAGGGCCGAGCCGAAGACGTCGCCGACGTATCGCGAGTAGCCCGCCCAGTTGGTGCCGAATTCGAATTCCATGACGATGCCGGTGGCAACGCCGATGGAGAAGATAAGGGCGAATATCCTGACCCAGAAGCGGGTGAGATCAAGGTAGAACCTGTCGCGGGTGCGCAGCCAGGTGGCTTCCATGATGACCAGGATCAGCCCAAGTCCGATCGACAACGGCGGGAAGATGTAATGGAAGGCGATGGTCAGGCCGAATTGGAGACGAGCCAGAAAAACGGGATCCATGGCGATTTCCTCACTGGTAGCCTGTAATTCAGCCGGGCCACGATATCTCGACAGATGTCGCCCGCGCCGGCCGAACCGATCGGCGATGACAGCAGGCGTCACTTGCGGAGGTTTGTACCGAGTGACTTCATGCCAGTCATGGCGGAACGCTGTGTACCAAGTTCTAACCGCCAATGGCCATGGTTTCCATCCTGCTTGCTGCCATGCCGCGAACGCGGGCCGTGAGGAACCGGCCGGGACGTTCTGATCAGAGCCATTATTTCAGTAAATCAGACTTGGCGCCGCGATCCAGCACGATCCCTTCCAGCGTGGTCTGGGCATTAGCCTGTGCTTGGCCTTTCCATCCGGCGATAAGCCTCGACGATGCGCACATACTCGTTGATCTTGCCGCTGGAGGAGGGAACCTTGACGGTGCGGAGGTACATGAACTGGTTGGATGACTCATTGCCCGCGTTGCCGCCTCGCAACCTCCTCCTCATTCGACGCTGGCGGTGACGACGACGGGAAAGCGGTGTCGAGCCACCGCATTCCGAAGTTGCGCAATCGCGTTATTCCCCGCCGACGGTGATCCCGGTTGAGGGATTCAGCCGGACGACGGCGGCCCATTCGCCGCCGCCTTGGGTTACCTTGAGCAGCACCGTGTTGCTGCCTTTGTTCAGGTGAGCCTTCACCTTGTCGTTGCCGGGCGTGCAGGGGCGGACGGCGTTGTTGCCGCCGACCACCTTGCCATTGAGCCAGAGCTTGAATCCGTCGTCGGAACCGACCTCAAACGTGATGTCCTGTTCGGTCTGGGAGGTGAGGATCGTCTTGAGATAGGCGACGCGGTTGTCGCCGCCGATGGCCTTGTCGAGTTCGATGAAGTTGTTCGGGCTGGGCGCGATCGGACGCCAGGCACCACCGCCTTTTTCAGGGTCGAAGACGACGTCGAACAACGCCTGGCCGTCCTTGCCGCCATCCTCGTAAGGCCCGGCCACCAGCCAGCCGATGATGTAGCCGTCGCGCTGGGCGCCCTTGGAAATCTCGGCGATGGCCTCGTCGAGCTGCTTTCTGCGGTCATCCGACTTCACGGCCGACTTGAGCGCGGTCAGCGTGGCTTTGGCCTTGGCGCCGGCAAGCGGGCCGAGATTCCTGGCGACCTTGCAGGCGGCAATGGCGACTTCGTCGGCCAGGGCGTCTTCCCTGGCGTAGGCCGAGAGCATGTCGAGCGACTCGGACGAGGGGAGCGTGGCCAGGCCGGCGATGATGGTCTTCTTCGCATCATCCCGTTTGGCAACGTTTACTGCGTCTTTGTACATTTTCGTGCGCTGGTCCACGGGGGCGCCGGCGAGCGAGGCGAGTTGCACGTAGCCGCGGAGCGCCAGCACCTGGTACCTTGCATCCGTCGAGTCCTTCATCAGCTTGAGCAGATCCGGGGCGGCGGCCAGGGTGGGCCAGTCGCTCAGCGTGCGGACGGCGGCATCCTTCACTTCGGCGTCGGTTGCCGTGAGCATCTCGCGGACGACGGCCAGCGAGGCATCGTCGCCGACGCGCTGCAGAACACGCAGCAGCGAGGCGCGCACGTTGGCGGCGGTCGCCTTCTTGACAGCAGTGGCAAGGGCCAGTGAGCAGGGCTTCTTGTCCGGAGCGCGGGCACTGATGGACTGGGCGGCCTTCTCGGCGGCGGAGCGAACGGGGGCATCGGCCGTCGTGCCCAGGATGTCGAGCACGGCCGGCAGTTGCGTGGCCGTGCCGATGTCGCCCANGGCTTCGATGGCGATGGCGGTATCCTTCTCGGCCGCGAGTTTGGACAACGCGGGCAACGACGACACCGCCTTGCGGCCGGTGAGTGACTTGATGGCGACCTGCCGCTGCGCGACCGGGCCGGCGGTGGCGAGCTTGCCCAGAGCGTCATCGACGCCGGGCTTGCCCATGCGCTCGAGCGTCTTGTGGGCAATCTGGGCATCGGGGGTCTCGGCGGCGGCCAGTTCCACGAGCATTTCCACATCGTCGGCCTCGCCGTGGTTGGCCAGCCCTTCGATCGCCATGCCGCGAACGGAGGCATCCGTGCTGGCGGCGAGCTTGAGCAGCGTGGGCCGAAGGACAACGTCGGGCTGATCGACGATGGCCGCCAGCAGGGCGGCCTGGCCGGCGGTCTTGAGCGATGGCAGCGACAGGGCGATGGCGTCGCGGACTTCCTTCGGGGCTGCGCTGACGGCGGCGACGGCCGCGTCGCGCTTGGCGGCGTCGGCGCCTTCGACGGCATCGGTGGCGAGCTTGACGGCATTGGCCGGCGTTTCGGCGGCGATGAGCCCCTTGAACGCGGCCGCCTGCACGAGTTCGTCGCCTTTGATCTGCTTGTAGATGGCGACGGCGTCGGTCTTGCTGCCCCTGGCGGCCAGAAGGCGGGCACATTCGAGTTGGGCATCGGCCGCGGTCTTGGCGAGCTTGTCGGAAACCTTGAGAGCGGCCAGGATTTGCCCTGCTTCGGCCGTGCCGATGTAGCCCAGGGCCTTGATGGCGGAGGTAGCGGCGGCCTCATCGGAGCCGGCGGCGAGTTTGGCCAGCGCGGCGACGGCCGCGGCGTCCTTACGGGCGCCGATGGAGGAGATGATGCCGAGTCGCACCTTGCCGCTGGTCTTGCCCAGGGCATCGCGCAGAGCGGCGGCGGCCTTGGGCGAGGCGTTGCGCTCGAGTGCCAGGCGGGCGCCGAAGCTGAGGGTTTCATCCGTCAGCAGGG
>JBEKVL010000563.1:0-4857 GCA_049514055.1 Tepidisphaeraceae bacterium
ATGACAGGTAGCCTGTGTGCCGGGGGAATGATCGCGACGGCGCTCTTGGTGGCCGGTTGCACGAATCTGCCTGCGACTACACCTGTGGATACGGCTGGACCGGTCGTGGCGGGAAGCGCGGCCCGTCCGGGGCTGGTCGCGCAGGCCAAAAGCATGCTGGCGGAACTGCTGACCAACAACGATGAGACCATTCGCGCCCACGCGATCGAAGCGATCAAGGAAACCATGGGCACGGCCGGGCGGCAGGTCTATATCAACGCCCTCAAAGACCGCTCGTCGCTCGTGCGCTTTGCGGGGATCATGGCCACTGGCGACGTGCGCCTGGCCGAAGCGCAACCGCTGCTGGTGCCGCTGCTGACGGATGCCGATCCCAACGTGCAGGTGGCGTCGATCTACGCGATGCACCGCATCGGCGAGACCAAGTTCAGCGTGGGGCTCGAGAAATCCCTGGGCAGCCCGGACAAATGGACGCGGGCCAACACCTGCCTGGCGCTGGACCGCCTGGGCGAGAAGAGCGCGATCAGAATACTCAAGCCGGCATTGAGGGACCGCGAAGTCGAGGTGAGATTGCAGGCGGCCGAGGCCCTGTGGCGACTGGGTGACGAGGAAGGTCTCGCGTTCCTGGTGGCGGCCAGCATCAGCGGCAATCCGGGGCATCAGATGGTGGGCATCCTCGCGCTGGCCGGCCCGAAGGACCCGCGCATCAGCGAGCACGTGCGGGCCGGTCTGAGTTCAAACTACCAGGAGGTGGTCCTGGTGACCGCGCGGGCGCTGGGCATGCTGGGCTCCAGTGAGGCCTATGACAAGGCTCTGGCGGCGACCACCAGCACCGATGCGCGCCAGCGGTCGCTGGCCGCCCTGGCGCTGGGGGCCATAGGCAAGCCGCAGGCGGCCGATTCGCTGGCGGTTATGTTGAAGGATGCCGACCCCGACGTCCGCGTGGCGGCGTCGCTGGCAATTCTCCAGCTTCGATAAAACAGCTTGACAGTCGTAATGTGACTTGTACACTTGGGTTTACATCGCTTTTCGGGTTCACGCACCGTTGCAGGACAACATCGTCCAAGGAGCCAGCCTTGAGTCCGTTGACTAAACTGTTCGTCATTCTGATGATCGTCTGTTCATTGTTGCTGACCGGCGGCGTGGTTGTCTTCGTCAACCGCGCGGAGGACTACCGCAAAGCACGGGACGCGAAGGAACTCGCCTTGCAGCGCGTCCAAGGCGAGCGCGATGCCGCGCAAGCTTCCGCCGTGGCCGCCCAGGCGAACGAAAAGGAGCAATCGCGCCAGGCCAACAGCAAGATTGCCGAGTTGAACGGCGAAGTCCTGAAGCGCGACCAGCAGATCGCGGCCCTCGGCGTTGACAAGGCGCAACTCACCAACCAGATCGCCACGCTGACGACCCAGGGCACGGTAATGGCCCAGGCGAATGCGGCGGTCAACCAGAACCTCAAAGACGTGCAGGGGCGTTATGATGGTCTGGTGAAGGAGAACGACCAGTTACGCGTGCGCAACACCGAACTTTCCGGTACCAATACGGATTTCCAGAAGAAGCTCGACGCGGCCGAGCGCGAGGGTCGCTGGCTCAACGAGCAGGTGGTGCAGCTCAAGAGCGAGATCGACCGCTGTAAGAAAGTGCTGGCCGACAAGGGCATCACGGCCGACTCGCCGCTGGCCAAGGCCCCGGCCGACATCAAGGGCGTGGTCAAGGCCGTGAAGGTCTTGACCACACCGACGGGTGACATGCCGTTCGCGACGATCTCGCTCGGCTCGGCTGACCGCGTCGCCAAGGGCATGACGTTCGTCATCGTCAATCAGAACACCAACGATTTCCTCGCGAAGATCACGATCGAAACCGTGGAGACCAACGAGGCGTTCGGCCGCCTGGAGGGTCCGAAGGACGGCCCGGGCGTCAAGGATGTGGCCGTTGGCAACATCGTGCTGTCGCAGTGGTGAGATCCGGGTTGGTTCGCTGACTGAGAACAGGAGTAACTACCATGAGCAGAGCCGGAGCTGGTGATACAGTAATCGTAAAGCCCGCGAGCAATATCTATACGGTGTTGTCGGTGGTGGCGGTCGTGGCATTGATCTTGGCGCTGGTGACTGTGTGGATGAAAGGCGACGATCTGTTTGGCGGTCTGCTGACCCAGGGCACCCAGTTGCAAGGCACGACATCGGGCCGGCGTTGATGAACTCCGCGCCAGTCCTGGTGCGGAAGGTCCGGGATGCGACAATACCTCTCCAGATTGTGGAAACAGGAGCCCCCGTCACAGCCGGGGGCTTTTTCTTTCCTCGACCTGACCGGGTTGACCGACGGGGAACTGGAACTCGTGCAGCCGGGGGAACGCTGGATCGAAGCGATCCTGGCGGTGGTGGCGAATCCGGCCACCCAACTCGAGGCGCACGAATGGGCGGGGATCCGCCGCGATTCGCTGCTGGCCTTCCTGCGGCAGGCGCCCAAGGGACATGAGCCCGGGAATTCCGGCCGTCGTCGCGTGCCGATGTACCATTTCTGGATGCGCCTGCGGCCCGAGTTCCAGGTGCCGGTGCCGATGGGCGGCTCAATTACGCTACGGGCGGCCACGACGCCGGACATCGAAATGTACTTCGGGCACATCGGCTACGGCGTCTATCCGCCGGCCCGGGGAAGACGACTGGCCGAGCGCGCGTGCCGGCTGCTTCTGCCGCTGGCGCGGCACCATGGCCTGAATCCCTTGTGGATCACCACGGACCCGGAGAACCTGCCCTCGCGACGGACCTGCGAACGGCTGGGGGCGGATATGGTCGATATTGTGGATGTCCCTGCCGGCCACACGCTCTACCAGCGCGGGCAGAAACGGAAATGCCGGTATCGGCTGGCGATCTGATGGCCGCGTTCTCTGGATGAATCTATGAAGGCAATAGTTGTTTCCATTGGCGATGAGTTGGTGCTGGGACAGACTGTTGACACCAATTCGGCGTGGCTCTCGCAGCGGCTGGCCGGGATCGGGGTTGACGTCACCGGGCACGTCACCGTTGCCGACGACCAGCAGGCCATCGAGCGCGCCATGCAAGACGCGGCGTCGCGGTGTGATGCGCTGCTGGTCAGCGGGGGGCTCGGGCCGACGGCCGATGATCTCACTCGCCAGGCGCTGGCCGCCGTCATGCAGGCGCCGCTGGAATTGAACCAGGCGTGGCTCGCCGGGATGGAGGTATTCTTCGCCCGGCTTGGCCGGGTCATGGCCGGGAGCAACCGCATCCAGGCGATGATTCCCCGCGGCGCGGAGATGCTCTGGAACACCTGCGGCACGGCGGCGGGAATGGCCGTGTGGCTGGGGCGATGCCGGGCGTTTGTCATGCCGGGCGTGCCCAGGGAAATGAAGGCGATGTTCGATCAGAGCGTGCGCAAGGAACTGGCCCTGGCCGCCGGCGGGAGCGTGATTCTCTCCCGGACCCTGCACACCTTCGGCGTTGGGGAATCCAATGTCGGCGAACTACTCGGCGATCTGATGAACCGCGGGCGCAACCCGTCGGTCGGCACGACGGTGTCCGGCGGGATCGTGTCCGTGCGGATCAACGCGCGTTTTCCCGGCGACGACGAGGCCCGGCGGCAGATCGAGGCCACGGAGACGTTGTGTCGGCAGCGCCTCGGAACGCTCGTGTACGGTGCCGATGAGCAGACCCTGCCGCAGGCAGTGCTGGCTTTGCTCGAGGAGCGATCGATCGCCAGCGGGCGCTCCGTCAGTGTTACGACGGCCGAGTCCTGTACCGGCGGTCTGATCGCCAGGTACATCACCGATGTTCCCGGCTCGTCCGCGTTCTTCCGGCAGGGATGGATTGTGTACTCCGATGAAGCCAAGACGCAACTCGTGGGTGTTCCCCCGGCCGTTCTGCGGGAACACGGGGCCGTCTCCGAGCCGGTCGTGCAGTGCATGGCGACCAACGCGTTACTGATGTCCGAGGCCGATTTTGCGCTGGCGGTATCGGGAATTGCCGGTCCCGACGGCGGCACGGCGGAGAAGCCGGTGGGCACAGTGTGGCTGGCCCTGGCCGGCGACGGAGCGGCCGGCGTGAGTTCAAGGCATTTTGTCTTCCCGGGCGATCGGGAGATGGTCCGCGACCGGGCCGCCAAAATGGCCCTGACGCTCTTGCGTTACAGACTATTGGGCGCCCAGGTGCCCTTCTGATAGGCTGTCGGAGACGGAACAACACAACTACCCTGAGTGTATCTATGGCAAAGGATCTCGCAATTGTCCTGAACAATGGCTCGCTGAACTCGGCCGTCATCACCGCGCTGGCGGTCCAGAAGTGCCGTCCCATCACTGTGTACGCCGATCTCGGCGTGGTTCCGTCAGCGCGTTGCCGGGCCGCCTACGATCAGCAGGTGGCGCACTTCAAGCCCTATCGGGAACACACCCTGGCGATGTCGCAACTCGGTGCCATGCGCCTGTCTGGGGGCTCGCCGGCCTCGAGCATCGATCCGCGTCAGCAGGGCCTGCTTGCGCCGCAACTGATCGATCTGCTCCCCGTTCTGTTCGCGGCGGCGACCATTGCCGCGCACTACCAGGCCAGCGCGATCTACATCGGACTGCGCGTGGGTCCGGCGCCGGACGACCTCGCGCAGGCCAGCGAGTACATGCAGATCTGCAACGAACTGTTGCAACTGCCCTGTGGGCAACCGGAACTGGAGATTCAGGCTCCGCTGCTGGAACTGGAGCCGTGGCAGGTGGTCGATCTCGGCATCCAGATTGGAGCGCCGCTGGAGAAGGGCTGGTCCTGCGCGGAGAACAATCCCGAACCATGCGGCGTGTGCCGGGGCTGCCGGGCGCGGGAGTCGGCATTCCAGACGGCCGGGAAACCCGATCCGTCGAGCCCCGGCAAG
>JBEKVL010000564.1:0-4851 GCA_049514055.1 Tepidisphaeraceae bacterium
AAGCACGCGACATTCTCGCGGCCATCCGCACTGTGCAACGTATCGAGCAAGAGCGTCGCCCCGCCACCGAGGAGGAGAAACAAATCCTCGCCCGCTTCGGCGGCTTTGGGCCAGTCGCCCTGTCGATCTTCCCCGACCCCGTAACCGGTCAATACAAGGATGCTGGTTGGCGGGCGGTGGGGGAAGAGCTGAAAAGCCTGCTTCCACCCAAGGAATACGATAGCGCCAAACGCACCACCTTCAACGCCTTCTACACGTCGCCGACCGTGATCACGGCCATCCACGACGCGATTGCCCGCCTGGGCATACCCGACCAGGCCACGATCCTGGAGCCCGGCTGCGGCACCGGCAACTTCATGTGGTACAGCAAGCCAGGGGCGCACTTTATCGGCATTGAAATGGACTCCATATCGGGGCGGATCGCCAAGGCTCTCCACCCCGGCCAAGACATTCGCATCGAGAACTTCCGCGATACCAAGCTGCCGGAGGATCGCATTGATGCGGTGGTCGGCAACGTGCCCTTCGCCGATCTCAAACTCGACTACCAGGGGATGCGGCTTTCGCTGCACGATTACTTCTTCGCCAAGTCCATCGACGCTCTGAAACCCGGCGGTGTCATGGCCCTGGTAAGCAGCCACTACACACTCGACAAGCAGAACGCCACCATCCGCGAGTACCTGGCCGACAAGGCCGACTTCGTCGGGGCGATCCGGCTGCCCTCCGATGCTTTCAAGCGGGAAGGAACCGCCGTGGTGACCGACATCGTGTTCTTTCGTAAGCGTGACCGGGGCGAACCCGCCCACCACGTCGATGCCGACTGGCTGGGCGTCGCACCGCTGGAGATCGATGGCGCAGAGGTCTTAATCAACCGCTACTTCCTGAACCATCCTGAAATGGTCCTGGGAACCTGGAGTCGCAAGGACACCCTTTACGGAGGCGAAGGCTACAGCGTTACCAGCAGCGGCGATTTGGCCCGGCAGCTTCAGGATGCGATCCAGCGCCTGCCGCAATTCGCTCCACTGCAAGCATCAGCTACCCAGGAAACGCCCGCCCCGGCTTTCGCACCGCCGCCGCCGGAACGCCACATCACCGAAGGCAGCTTTTTCGTCGCCGATGACCGCACTATTTGCCAATCCCTGGGCGGACAAGCGGTGCCCGTGGTCTATGGCGGCACTTCTTTACGAGCGGACGGGACGCTGACCGGTAAGCGTTTGGCCGCCTTGATCGGCTTACGCGATCGTGCTCGCCGCGTCCTGCAATCTCAGAACGAGGGCTGGCCGGAGGCCAACCGCGACGAGGCACGCCAGGAACTCAATCGGGCCTATGGCCACTTCGTCCTGGCTCATGGCCCGATCAACAAAACCACCTTTGGCGAAACCGCCGATGGCAACGTCATTCGCCGTATGCCCAACCTGGTCAAGTTCCGCGAAGACCCGGACGCCATGCTGGTCATGTCCATGGAGGATTACGATGAGGTGACGGGAAAGGCTGCCAAAGCCGCCATCATGACCAAGGACGTGGTGGGCAATACCCCGCCTATCACCCAGGTGAAGAGCGCCGAGGAAGGGCTACTTGTATCCCTCAACCAGAAGGGCAAGGTGGACCTGCCGTACATCTCCACCCTCTACGGCAAGCCTCGCAAAGAGGTCATCGCCGAGTTGGGCGACCTGATCTTCCCCAACCCGGAAGCCAAAGAATGGCAGACTTCCGATGTGTATCTTTCCGGCAACGTGCGGTCGAAGCTCGCCGCCGCCGAGAGCGCCGGCCCGCCCTATGCCCGCAACGTCGCCGCCCTGCGAAACGTGCAGCCCGAAGACGTGCTGCCCGGCGACATCGACGCGGGGTTGGGCGCACCCTGGATACCGGCCAGCGACATTCAGGCCTTCGCGGCCGATCTATTTCGCGTTGAGCCATCCACCGTGCCGGTCGTACATCTGCCCAAGGATGCCGTCTGGAGCCTCGATGCCGAATACGCCGCCAAGCAGTCGGTCGCCGCCACTTCCGAGTTTGGCACCGCCCGCGCCAACGGCACCTGGTTGCTCGACCTGGCCCTGAACATGAAGACGCCGGTGATCTACGACACCATCCAGGCTGGCGACCGCGAGGAACGCGTGGTCAACCACGAGGAAACGCTGGCCGCCCGTGAGAAGCAGAAACTCATCAAGGAGCGGTTCCGTTCCTGGGTTTTTGCCGATCCGCAGCGCACCGAGCGGCTGGTGCGGTTGTACAACGACACCTACAACAACCTCCGGCCCCGCCTCTTCGACGGCTCGCACCTGGACTTCCCCGGCATGAACCAGAACATCAAGCTGCGGCCGCACCAGGACGACGCCGTGTGGCGGGGGATGAGTTCCGGCAACACCCTGCTGGCCCACACTGTCGGCGCGGGCAAGACCTTCACCATGGCCGCCACCGGCATGAAGATGAAGCAGGCGGGTCTGATCAAGAAGCCCATGTACGTGGTCCCCAATCACCTGCTGGAGCAGTTCTCCCGCGAGTTCATGCAGCTTTATCCCAATGCCAAGCTACTGGTCGCCGCCAAGGAAGACTTGTCGCGGGACCGGCGTAAGTTCTTGACTGCCAAGATCGCCAGCGGCGAGTGGGACGGCATCATCGTCACCCACAGCAGCTTTGAGCGGATCGGCATGTCGCGGGATTACCAGGAGAAGTTTTTGCTGGAGCAGATCGCCGAATACGACGCCTTGCTGATCGAGCACGCGGAAGCCAAGGGAGGGAGGGGAGCCAATCGCAACCTTATCAAGGCCATCGAGAAGCAGAAAGCCGCACGGGCCGAACGCCTCAAAGACCTGCTCGCCGAAGAAAAGAAGGATGACGGCCTGGTGTTTGACGAACTCGGTGTCGATCACGTCTTCATCGACGAGGCCCATTATTTTAAGAACCTGGAGACGCCGACCAAGATGGACCGCGTTGCCGGCATCCAGACCGGCGGCTCCGAGCGGGCCTTCGACGTGTACATGAAGGCGCGTTACCTGGGCGAGCAGCATCCCGGCCACGGCGTGACCTTCGCCACCGGGACGCCGATCTCCAACACCATGATGGAAATGTACACCATGCAACGCTTCCTCGACCCCGAGGGGCTGCGGAGCCGGGGCCTGGAGCATTTCGACGCCTGGGCGGCCACCTTCGGCGAAGTCATCGACACCATGGAAATCTCCCCGGACGGGGCCGGCCTGCGGCCACGCAGCCGCTTCGCCCGCTTCACCAACCTGCCGGAACTTCAGCAAATGTTCCGGGCTTTCTCCGACGTGCAGACGGCCGAGATGCTCAACCTGCCACGACCCCGCCTCGAAGGCGGCAAGCCCTTCGTCGTCGCCTGCCCCATGTCCGAGGAGCAGCAGGCCCTTCAGCAGGAGTTGGTGGAACGCTACGACCGGCTGCGGTCACAGAAGGTGGACCCCAGGGAAGATAACGCCCTGGCCATCACCACCGACGGCCGCAAACTCGCCACCGACGCCCGGATGCTCTCCGCCAGCGCACCCGACTTCGCGGAATCCAAGGTCAACCGGCTGGTCGAAAACGTCGTGGCCATTTGGGAACGGACAGCGGCCACACGCGGCACGCAGATGATCTTCTCCGACATGGGAGTCAACCCGACGGAATGGGGCTATTCACCCTATGAGGAGATTATCCGCAAGCTGGTCGCTCACGGCATCCCCCGCGAGCAGATCGCCGCCATCGGCGATGCCGAATCCGACGCCAAGAAACAGGCCCTCTTCGAGAAGGTGCGGCAAGGTTCGGTACGGGTGCTTCTGGGCAGTACGCAGAAGATGGGCACCGGCACCAACGTCCAGAAACGCCTGGTGGCGCTGCATCACCTCGATGCCCCGTGGAAGCCTGCCGAGGTCGAACAACGCGAGGGTCGCATCTTGCGCCAGGGCAACGAGAACGAGGAAGTGGCGGTTTACCGTTACGTCACGGAAGGATCGTTCGACGCCTACATGTGGCAGGCGCTGGAGACCAAGGCCCGTTTCATCGGCCAGGTCATCACCGGTAACAACGCCTCCCGCCGGGCCGAGGACATCGGCGGCCAGGAGCTTTCCTATGCCGAGGTCAAAGCCATCGCCTCGGGCAACCCGGCAGTTTTGACCTTGGCCGAGTCCGATGCCGAATTGCAACGGCTGGCCTTACTCAAGAAGAACCACCTGGATGAACAATACGTCGCCCGCCGCAGAGTGCGTGATTTGCCAGGCATCATTGCCAGCCTGTCCGGGCGCTTGGCCAATCTCACGGCGGACCAGGCCACGGCCACCGCCCACGCCGCCGATCCGATGATCATCGCCGGGCGCAAATGCCCACGCGAAGACATCCCTGCTGTCCTGGCCGGCCAACTCGATTCCCTGCCACCGAACGTCCCCGAGACGACCCGCGTGCCGCTCGGCATCTACCGGGGCCTGCGTTTTGGCCTGGTCCGACATACGCAATTCCCGCCCGAGGTGTACCTGGAAGGTGTCATGTCGCGTCAGTCCATCCTCTCGCGGGAGCACCAGGGGCCGCGTGCCGTCCTGAACGCCCTGGAACGTCTGGCCGGCGGCTATGGCTCCGAATGCGACCGCGTCCGGCAAGACCTCGCCATTGCCGAGCCCCAGCTACGTGACTATCAGGCTCGGCTGGGTGTACCCTTCCTCCACGAGGGCTATCTCTCCGAATTGACCGCCCTACGCGACCAGCTCAGGGCCGGGCTTTCCGGTAAGACGCCAGAATCAGGCAACGAAGCGATGCCCAGCGTTCCCGAACTGGCCGACCGGATCAAGGCGCTTCAGGCCGCACACAATATCGACCCCACGCCACAGCGTGTTCGGCAGAAGCAGACGTCCGCAGAAGAACCTGTCA
>JBEKVL010000565.1:0-4840 GCA_049514055.1 Tepidisphaeraceae bacterium
GAGCTTCCAGCTGGGATCAATCTCGGGCGAGGTCTTCGCCGATAGCAACGGCGACGGAACGCTGGACAGCGGGGAAGCCGGGCTCGCCGGCTGGACGGCCTACCTGGACACCAACGGCAACGGCCAACTTGACGCGGGCGAAACTTCGCAGATCACGGCCGCAAACGGCGGCTACTCCTTCACGGGATTGTCCGCCGGAACGTACACGGTTCGCATCGTGCAACAGGCAGGCTATCAAACCACGGCCCCGGCCGGCGGATACTACTCGGTGGCCGTGCAGTCGGGCACGGCCGCAACGGCGAAGAACTTCGGGAGCTTCCAACTGGGCTCGATCTCCGGCGAAGTCTTCACTGATACCAATGGCAACGGAACGCTGGATACGGGCGAAACCGGGCTGGCGGGCTGGACCGTGTATCTCGACGCCAACGCCAACGGCCAGTTCGACGCCGGCGAAACCTCACAAATTACGGGCGCCGGCGGCGGCTATTCCTTCACCGGCCTGTCGGCCGGAAACTACATTGTCCGCACAGTGCAACAGGCGGGATATCAAGCCACGAGCCCGGCCGGCGGGTTCTATTCGGTGCCGGTGCAGTCCGGCGCAGCGGTAACGCGAAAGAACTTCGGCAACTTCCAGCCCGGTTCCATCTCAGGGCGGGTCTTCGCCGACACCAATGGCGATGGCATACTGGACGCTGGCGACACCGGCCTTGCCGGCTGGACGATCTATCTCGACGCCAACAACAACGGTCAGTTCGACGCCGGCGAAACATCGCAGACCTCTGGCACCGATGGCAGTTACTGGTTTACCGGGCTGCTCGCCGGCACATACACCGTCCGCATCGTGCAACAAACAGGCTATCAGACCACAGGGCCAGCCGGAGACTCCTACTCGATCACGATGCAGTCGGGCACCGCGGCGACCGGCAGAAACTTCGGTAGTTTCCAACTGGGCACAATCTCCGGCGAAGTCTTCACGGACACCAACGGCAACGGCCAACTCGACACCGGCGAGACCGGCCTGGCCGGCTGGATCGTCTACCAGGACGCGAACAACAACGGGCAGTTCGATGGCGGCGAAGCGTACGCCATCACCGATGCAGGCGGCGGCTACTCATTCTCCGGACTCGGCGCGGGAACCTACGTGATCCGCGTCGTCCAGCACGCGGGCTATCAAACCACCGACCCGGCCGGTGGGTTCTACTCCATGCCGGTGCAGTCCGGCTCGGTGGCGACCGCCAGGAATTTCGGCAGCTTCCAGCTTGGCTCGATCTCCGGCACGGTCTTCGCCGACAGCAACGGCAATGGCCAACTGGATGGTGGCGAGAGCGGACTGGCCGGCTGGACGGCGTACCTGGACAGCAACGGCAACGGCCAACTCGACGCGGGCGAAACGTGGCAGGTCACATCCGCCAGCGGGGGCTACTCGTTCACCGGACTGTTGGCCGGAGACTACACCGTCCGCATCGTCCAGGAGGCGGGATATCAACCGACCGGCCCTGCCGGCGCGTCGTTCGCGGTGCCGGTGCAGTCGGGGACTGCGGCCACCGCGAAGAACTTCGGCCAGGAGGCGATCAGCGGTGCGCCCGAAACACCGAGCCTCACGGCCGTCTCGGATACCGGTATCTCGCACACAGATCAGCTCACGCAACTGAACAACGCCTCATCCGACCTGGCGCTGCAGTTCTCAGTTGCCGGCACCGTGCCCAATGCGACCGTCACGCTGTACGTCGATGGCCAGCCGATCGGCTCGGCCGTGGCGAGTTCGACGACGACGGTGATCGCCACGGACGGCACGACGGTCCTGGCCGACGGCCCGCACACGTTCACGGCCACCCAGACCGAACCCGGGAAGACGGCTTCGCCGGTCTCTCCCGGGGAGATCGTGACCATCCTCACCACCCCGCCGGCGGCGCCCGACAGCCCGCCGTCGCTGGCGCCCGGGAGCGACACGGGTGTGTCGGGCAGCGACAATCTCACGGACAACCTGACGCCGACGTTCATCAGCGATGCCACTCCCTACTTCCGCCTCTACCGCGACGGCGTGCAGATCAGCGGCGACTACGAGGCCGGCAGCTACACGCCCGGCACTCAGGCCGACGGCACCAGCAGCTTCACCGTCACCGCCGTGGACGCCGCAGGCAACGAATCGGGCCCGTCGCCGGCCGTGGCGGTAACATTCGATTCCACGGCCCCCACGGCGACCATCAGTTCGCCGGTTTCGAACCCCATGCTGGGCCCGGTGAATCCGATGCAGATCGTCTTCACCAAAACGGTTTACGGTTTCGACCTGTCGCACCTGACGCTGTCGCGCGACGGATTCGCGGTATCGCTGGCCACCGCTGCGCTGAACACAACCGACAACGTGCATTTCTCGCTCGACAATCTGGCGGACCTCACGACCCTGCCGGGAACCTACGTCCTGTCGGTAACCGGCGCAGGCGTGACGGACGCCGCCGGCAACGCCCTGGCCAACTCGCCGGTGCAGACCTGGACGAACAGCCTCCTGGCCGGCACCAGCGGCGACGACCAGGTGAAGATTGTCCGCGATGCGACCGACCCGACGCTCGCCGATGTTTATGTCAACAGCGGTGTGACCACCTTCCAGCTTCGCTTCGGCAATCTGCCGCTGTTGCAGACGAGCCTGGGCGACGGCAATGACACGCTGACGGTGGATTTCAGCAACGGCGATCCGCTGCCGGCCGGCGTGACGACTTACGACGGGGGAAGCGGCAGCAACGTCCTGGCGGTGGTTTCACCGCCGGGCGGAAACTCGCTGACGGCCGAGCCCGGCCGGTTCCTGTTCAACACCACGCCCATCGATCTCGCCGGGGTGGACAGCGTCATGCCGATCAGCACCGGCGGCCAGGACACGCTGACGGTGGCGCCGGGAACATCGCTGGCTCTGGCCTCGCTGCCGTACAAGACGCTGTTCGTATCGGGCCTGAGCATCGCCGGCGACGCCACGCTCGACCTTGGCGAGAACAGTCTGGTGCTGGCTTACGGAGCATCGTCCCCCCTGGCACAACTGACGCAGGACATCGTCAACGGCCGGGACGGACTGCCCGGGGCCAGACTCATCTCCACTGCGCCGACGGCCAGGCCATCGGCGCTGGGGATCGTGGACAACCAGATGCTGCATCTTTCCACCTGGTCGGGCCTGCAGATTGATGACGGCACGCACCAGCAGATCATCGTGAAGTTCACATATGTGGGCGATACGAACCTGGACGGCCAGGTGACGCAGGCCGACCTGTACAATGTGATCGCCAACCAGGGCGGCAGCGGGGGTTGGATCGCCGGAGATGTAAACCTCGACGGCGACATCGATGCGGCCGACCTCCAGACGGTGCTCGGCAACATGGATGCCGGCACCGGTGGCGACAACGGCCCGCAGCTTTAATGCCCATGTCCCGCCGGCGCCGTGTCGTAGTGTTCCTTGAGTATGTCGTCGCCAAAATCGTTTTCCAGATCCCGCCAGACAGTGTGAATGTGATTGGCGTTGTTCTGCGTGTTGTCGTATTCCACGAGAAACGTCGGCCCCTGGATGCGGTAGTAGTGCGGCTTGCCGAGATCCGTTTCGCCCGCCCAGGCAAAGCGGATTTTCGCCACGCCCGCCGCGTCGATCCGCTTCAAGTCACATTCGGCGACTTCCCGGCGCAGGCGCCCGGCGTAGAGGCGGATCAGACTGCCGAGCACTTCCTTCTGGTCGCCGTCAAGCTCGCCGAAGAGGATTCCCCGCAGGTCGGCCAGCATCGCCTTGCGCGAATTGCCCGTGACGATCTCGCGCGGAACTTCGCCCGGGATCGTCGCTTTCCGCAACTGTTCCGGCGACAGCGATTTCACCAGCCGGCGTCCGATGTCCTCCTCCTGCGCCAGCGTTCGCAGCCCCTGGCGCGGACCTTCCCTGACCTGGGCCGGATTGTCGCCCATGAACGTCGGAGCGGCGGCCACAAATGCGCCCTTCACGATCGTGAAGTTCACCGACAGATGGTGCCCTTCCACGCGCCAGCCCCAAGTGCCGCCGTCGGCCGGCTTGCCAAAGATGGAAAAGAAGTACCCCTCGGGATCGCGCTTTGGCCCCTTGCCCTGCTCCATATCCGCCAGGATCTGGTCCAGCGACATGATCGTCACCGCCGACACATATCCCCGGCCCGACAACCCCGACGCCAGCATCGCATTGGCCAGCGCCTTCTGGGCGCTGGTCATGTCGCGCAGGGGCAGCCCCTTGCGCACCCTGGGAATGAAATGCCAGTTCACGCGCTCGGCGTTCTCGAACTCGAATGTCGCCTGGGCCACCTGTTCCGGCGACAGCGCCGCCAGCAAGTTACCGGCCGCCTGCACCATCTCCGCGACCGCCTCCGCAAGTGGCAACTGCACGGGTCTGGCAACAACGAATGTTTCGTCGGCTTTGGCCAACACTCCATACCCGGCCGCCGGAGCCAGCAATGCGGTAATCAGAAAATCTCGACGTTTCATGCCCCCATTGTAGGCTCGCCATCGATATGGCCATGCTCTTGGCATCCATGAATTCGGCTTCTACTGCCAGATCGATAAGCCCCCGCCCGCCCCCGACTCCTGCAGCGCCCACACCCCGCGCCACGCCCCCCCACGAGTTGGCCACGAATGCATGAACTCTGTTGTGGCACGGACAACCTGCCCGTGCTGCCCGTACGCCGGCACAGCCTTTCGGCGAAGGGCTGGCGAACCCGCGGGGCGCGTATATAATCGGTGCTGACAAGGTCGAGGCAAGCAAGGAGTCCGAACAGGGCTTTCTTCGCCTACTGGTAACGCGGCCCGGGTGTTTCATGATTGAACGACTCTACATCCAAAATTTTCGCTG
>JBEKVL010000566.1:0-4824 GCA_049514055.1 Tepidisphaeraceae bacterium
ATTCTGTTTGCCCCCCTGCCGCCCGAACTGCCCGGCCAGCGCGACATCTCTTACGAGGCCAAGCCTGAAGTCACGAAAACGGCCGAGCCGGCCGGGCTGCGCCAGCCCCTGCTCGTGTGGGACATCCCCACGACCGACGCCAACCGCAAGGTCATTGGCGTCAACATCACCTACTCGGCCGAGTTGCTGTCGCGCAAGCTCGTGCCGCTCGGGCCGGGTGAGACGCCACCGGATGTGCCGCCGCTGCCGCTCGAGCAGCGGGCCGCGTTCACCGCGTCAAGCACGTTGCTGGATTTTCACCTCCCGGCCTTTCAGGAGTGGCTGGCACAGCACCGGCTTCGGCCCACGGGGGATGAAACCGATCTCGATTTCGGCCGCCGCCTGTTCCTGCACCTCAAGGAGGAAGCCGCGTTTGAGTTCAAGGAGGACCTCGACCGCCGTCCGTCCCGCGTCTGCCAGACGATGAAGTCCGACTGCGCCGGTCTGACGGCGCTTTATGTAGCCGTGATGCGAGCCAGCGGCATTCCCGCCCGGCAGATCGTCGGACGGTGGGCTCTGTCGGCAAAGAAGGACGAAATGCTTTACGGCAAGCCCTGGCAGCAGGAGCACGTCAAGGCCGAGTTCTTTACCGCCGGCATCGGTTGGGTTCCCGTGGACATCTCCGCGGCCGTCGATTTCGACAAAGTCCCCGGCAGCCTCGAGCGTTTCGCAAGCGATGCCGGCGACTTTCTTGCCTTTCACATCGACGCCGAGATGACGCTCGATGTCCCGAAACTCGGCCGCCGAACCGTGCAATACCTGCAGGAGCCGGCCGTCTATAGCCTTGGCCCCGGCACGTTCGACGGACAGATCAAACGGTCGGAATGGACCGTGGACCACCGGTGGCCCGGGCGGTGAGGCGGGCGGCCGTCTCTCCATTGCATCGGCGCGGCGGCGTTGTGCCGCGGGCGTGAACCGCGGTTTCCACGAACCGCTCGCGGAAGGAACCATCAGAGCAATTCATCGAGTTCGCTGACAAGGCGGTCGAAGGAAGCCAAAGCGGTGTCCACGGGGTCGGGACGTTCCATGTCCACACCGGCGCTACGGAGCAGCTCCAGCGGCCACATCGAGCAACCGCCTTTGAGAAAACCAATGTAGTCATCCAGTTCACGCTTGCCGCCACCGAGCACGCGTTGCGATAGGGCGATGGCGGCCGACAGGCCGGTGGCGTATTTGTAGACATAGAACGCGCGGTAGAAATGGGGAATACGCAGGCACTCCAGTTCAAGTTCCTTGTCGATGGTGAATTCCGGGCCAAAATACCGGCTGAGCAGCTTGCGATACTGGCTGCGCAGGCTCTCGACGGTGAGCGGCTCGCCGGCTTCCACCTGGGCGTGGATGATCTTCTCGAACTCGGCGAACATGGTCTGGCGGATGATGGTGCCGCGGATGGCGTCGATCTGGCGGTTGACCAGATACGCCCGCTCCTTGACGTTGCGCACGCGGCGCATGACGTGATGCGCCAGGAGCTGCTCGTTGAACGTGCTGGCGACCTCCGCGACGAAGATGGTGTATTGCCAGTACTGGTAGGGCTGGTAGCGGGCCGAGTACCAGGAGTGCATGGAGTGGCCGGCCTCGTGGGCCAGCGTGAAGACGTGGTCCAGCACATCCGGCTGGTAATTGGTGAGGATGTAGGGCTTGCCGTCGTAGCCGCCGGATGAGAACGCGCCGGACTGTTTGCCTTGATTGGGATAGCGGTCGGCCCAGCGGGCCCGGTTGAGTCCGTCGTGCAGGACGGCGGAATACTCAGGGCCCAGCGGAGCGAGCGATTCGAGCACGACATCGACGGCCTGGTCCCAGGTATATCGCTTGTCGAGGCTGGAGAGGATGGGGACATAGGTGTCGTAGTGGTGGATATCCTTGAGATCCATCTTCCGGCGGCGGACGTCGAGATAGCGGTAGACTGATGGCAGATTCTTGTGTACGGACTCAATCAGGCTGTCGTAGACGCTGACGGGCATGTGGTCGTGGAACAATGCCGACTCGCGGGCGGAGGGATAACTGCGGGCGCGGGCCTGGTAGACGTCGGTCTGGACCGAACCGTTGAGCGTGGCGGCGATGGTGTTCTTGTGGGCATCGTACTGGGCGTAGTATTTGTGGAACGCTTCCTGGCGCACCTTGCGGCTGGGGGAATGGAGGAAGGCCGAGAAAGAGGAGTGGCCCAGTTCGACAAGGCGACGTTTCTCATCACGGACCATGCCCCATTTCAGGTCGGCGTCGTTGAGTTGCCGGAACGCCTGGCTGGAGGCGACCGAGACCGGCGCCTGCATGGCCAGGAGCTGCTCTTCCCTTTCGGTCAGCGTGTGCGGACGGTAGCGGAGGATGCGTTCGAGCGAGAGCCGCCAGGGGGCGAGGAGCGGATCGCGGAGGAGCTTGTCCATCCTTTTCGGCGGGATGGAAAGGATCTCCGGGCGCATCCAGCTCGCGGCCTCGGCCGCCCGCGTGGCGATGTGCTGGTGGCGGCCCTTCATGCGCTGGTAGGTGCTGTCGCCCTGATCCTCGGCCGTCTTGAGAAAGGCGTAGTTGCCGAGACGTTCGCCCTCGCGATCGATGTCGGCGTCGAACTGGAGGCACTCGGCCATGATCTTCGCGCTGCGGCCGAGGCGGCCTTTGAAGCGGGCGAAGCCGTCGATACGGCCGGACCAGACATCGAAGCCCTTCTCCCAGGCGGCGTCGGATGGGAAGAGGCTGGAGAGATCCCAGGTATCGGCGGGCGCAACCTTGCTGCGCGGCGGGAGGGCGAGGACGTTGGCGGTGGAAATCTTCTTGCTCATGAAAAACAGGATATGCTCGCCGCAGTCGGCCCGCACGGCAAGGGGCGACTGAACCCGTAATGAGTCATCGCAGGGCCATCGCATTTGGAGCTGCCGGTGCCCTCACCGGCAGGTTCGTCCCTCGGTTTTCCGCCAGTGAGGGCACTGGCGGCACTTTCAGCGGTCAAATGCGATCGCCCTGTGGGTCATCGCATCGGATAACCGCGATCAGCGATCGCGGCTACAGGCCCGCGTGGCATGAGGTTTGGAAAACAAGGAGGCCCGCCGTAGTGCGAACCACGGCAGGCCTTCGTGAGTGTGTGTACAGAGGCTTGTCCGACAAAAGTCGGATGATTCTCCACGGATCGCCTAGTTGGCCTTCTTGGCGGCCTTGCTCTTGGCGTCGATCTTCGTGGCAGTGCCCTTGTCCGTGGATGGACTGGCCTTGACATTCATTCCTTCCTTGAGATCCTCGAACTTGGCGTCCACACCATCGACGGTGATCTTGGTGGTATTGGCGTCCACCGTAAGCGTGATCGGTGCGGGCGTGTCAGTCGAACCCTTGGCGGCTCGCGGCTGGATCGTAACCGTCTTGGCGGTGGCGTCCACGGCGGTGATCTTGCCCGTCGCCACGTCCTTGGGAGCCTTGGCGGCATAGCTGGTGCCAACAAACATGAGCAGGGCAAACAAACCGACGACGATTCCCATCAGCTTCATAAAACCATCTCCTAGCCGTATCAGGGCTGGCAAACAGACACCTTCGACCCGCCGGACCTTCCGGCAAGCCGGCCGAAATCGCTTCCAGCAATAGGTACAACGCCGGGGCCGGATTGTTATTTCGTCGTGTGCGGAAACTCAGGGCATCAATGATGATGATGGCCGTCCGTGCCGTGCGTATGGCCGTGGGACAGTTCCTCGGGGGACGCCTGACGGACATCCATGATTCTGACCTGAAAATTGAGCGCGATGCCCGCGAGGGGATGGTTGGCGTCGATTCTGACCTGGTCGCCCTCCACGCCGACGACGGTGACGACGCGCGGGCCTCCGGGCGTGTTGGCCTGGAACTGCATTCCTGGCTGGATCTGGGCGACGCCGCTGAAGGCGCTGCCAGGGACGTTCTGGATCATTCGTTCGTCGCGGAGCCCGTAGGCCTGCTCGGGGGGAATCGTGACCTTGACTTCGTCACCGGCGGCTTTGCCGTCAAGGGCGGCTTCGAGACCCGGGATGATGTGCCCCTGCCCGTGAAGGTAGGACAAGGGTTCGCGGTCCTTGGACGTATCGAGAATCCGGCCGGTGTCATCGGTCAGCGTGTAGTCGATGGCCACAACAGAGTCTTTGGCAATCTGCATGCAATCCTTGGTTGAAGATCGTGGGAATCTAAGGGTCGGACGGAGAAAAGTCTCGCCCGCCGGGGTGGAAAACCGCGGTTTTTTTCGACCCCGCTTTGGCGGCGAAGTGGCTTGGGAATGGGGCGCTGGATCGCACCCTACAAGCAGCCTGTCACCTCGCGGACGAATCGCACCAGTTCCGGGCCGGTGATGTCGCCCTGCATGCCGATTTCGTGATTGGCCGCCTGATGGGCTTTGCCGACGAGGAGCAGGGAACGGGCATCGCCGCCCTTGTCGCGGATGAGCGCGGCCATCTTGTCGCTAATCTCGCGGGAGGCGGCGTTTCCGTCGGCGGCGCTGGCGAAGAGGAATACCGGGAACGGCTTGGCGTCGCCGACGTGCGCGATTGGCGAAGCATCGCGCCAGGTGGCGGGGTCGTCGCCGAAGTTGAGGTGGATGTAGCTGGCGTACATGCCGCCGCCGTTGACCTTGTCGACCAGGTCGAACGCACCGCCGCTCCAACTGACGATGCCTTTGAGATCGGAAGGCTTGAGGCCCACCGTCGCCAGTGGACGCGGGTCCAGGCCGACCAGCGTAACCATGTGACATCCGGCGGAGTGGCCCATGAGCACAATCTTGGCCGGGTCACCGCCGAATTCCGGGGCGTGCTCGCGGATCCACTTCACGGCGGAGGCAATGTCGTT
>JBEKVL010000567.1:0-6926 GCA_049514055.1 Tepidisphaeraceae bacterium
GGACGGTTCGGATAGCCGCGAGGGCCGCAGTTTCTGCGGCCGGCTGGTTGCAGCCGCGATCATTGATCGCGGCCGGCCGTGCGGTAGGACGGCCCTCCCGAGTTCACCTGAAACGAAAGAAGGACATGCGGCATTTCGATCAACAACTCCAGGATCTTCTGAAGAAGATCGTTCTCATGGCTTCGATGGCCGAGGCCATGATCCAGGGGGCGGTGCGTTCGCTGATCGAGCGCAACGAGTCGCTCTCCCGCGACGTTTTCGAAAAGGAGCGGCAGGTCGATCAGCTCCAGTTGGAAATCGACGAGGCCGCCGTGACGCTGGTGGCGCTCAACCAGCCGATGGCCGCGGATGTGCGGTTCCTCTTCGCGGCGTCGCGGATCACCAGCGAGATCGAGCGGATTGGCGACCAGGCCATCAACATCTGCCAGAATGCACGCTATGTGCTGCAATTCCCGCCGCTTAAGTCCATGGTGGACATCGGCATCATGTCGGACATCGTGCAGAAGATGGTCCGGGACGTGCTGGCGTCGCTGGTCGAGCGCGACGTGTCGCTGGCCGAACGGGTCATCGACTCCGAGGACCAGGTGGATGCGTTCCGAGACCAGATCTTCCGGACGCTGCTGACCTACATGATGGCCGACCCCGGCACGATCCAGCGGGCGCTGTCGCTGATCCTGCTTTCGCGGAACCTGGAGCGGATCGGCGACCATGCGACAAATATTGCCGAGGAAGTCATCTACCTCGTCCAGGGCCGGGACATTCGCCATCCCAGCCTGTCCGCCGATGGCAGAACCGGCGGCGGTGACAATAATAATGGCGCACTTCGTACCTCAAGGAACCAGTCATGAGCAAGGCAACCATTCTCGTCATCGACGATGAAAAGGACCTCCTCGAACTCGTGCGCTACAACATGGAGAAGGAGGGCCTGGACGTCATCCTCGCCAACGACGGCGCCGCCGGCCTGGAGATCGCCACCAAGCACCGGCCCGATCTGATCATCCTCGACCTGATGATGCCGGGCATGGACGGCCTGGAGGTCTGCAAGCGTCTGCGCGGCGAAGGCCGCACGGCGCGCATTCCCCTGATCATGCTCACGGCCCGGGCGGCGGAGACCGACCGTATCGTCGGCCTGGAGATGGGCGCGGACGACTACGTCACCAAGCCCTTCAGCCCGCGGGAACTGGTCGCTCGCGCCAAGGCCGTGCTGCGCCGCACGAAACTCCAGCAGGAGCCTCCCGAGCTCATCCGCCAGGGCGAGATCGTCATCGACCTCAAACGCCACGAGGTCACCTGTGCCGGCAGGCCGGTGCAACTCACGGCCACCGAGTTCCGCATCCTCCAGTGCCTGGCCGGCCGCCCGGGCCGCGTCCTCAGCCGTGATGAGATCATCGACTCGGCGCTGGACCGTGACAGCAACGTTTTCGACCGCACCATCGACGTGCATATCACCGCCATCCGCAAGAAGCTGGGTTCGGGCGGAGAGCATATTGAGACGATCCGCGGTTTCGGCTACAAGTTCCGCGAGATACCCAGCGGCGAACCGGCCGCGAAAGGCTGACCCGTGTTCCGCAGTTCTTTCTTTAGAACGCTCTTCCTGCCGTTTCTCGTTGTCATCGTCCTGGCCACGGCGGGCCTGGGCGTGTTCGCGGCGTTCCGCCTGCGGTCGGTCTATCTCGAGAGCCGCAGGAACGCGCTGCACGCCGAGCTCCAGCTCACCGCCAGCATCATCGGCGATGACATGTCGGCCGGGCGATTCGACCAGGTGCAGTTGAAGATCGTGCAGATCGGCCAGCAGGTTGGCTGCCGCGTCACGGTGATCGCCTCCGACGGCAGGGTCCTGGGCGACAACTGGGCCGATCCGGCCAGGATGGAGAACCACCTGGAACGTCCCGAGGTGCTCCAGGCCGCCGCCCTGGGCGAGGGCTCGTCGGCTCGCGCCAGCGCCACGGTCCACGAGGGCATGCTCTACCTGGCCAACCGCGTGAAAGCCGGCGGCGACGCGTCGTACTTCTTGCGCCTGGCCGTGCGCCTGCGCGATCTTTCGCACGAACTGTGGCTGCTCTACGGCGGCATCGCGGGATTTGCCGCGGTGATAACCGGAGGCGCCGTGGCCCTTGGCTACCGTCACGTCGGGAGACAGGCCCAGGCAGTCGTCGAACTCACCAGCATGGCCGACATTGTTGCCAAAGGTGGATTCCATCGCCGTTCGCTGGGGGATGGCGGCGGGGAAATCGGCACGCTGCGCCATGCGCTGAACACCATGGCCGAATCGCTCGAGGGCTTCGTTCGCCAGACCGAGAAGGACAAGGCCGAGCTTCTCACCATCCTGGCGAGCATGGCCGAGGGCGTCATCGCCACCGACGCGCAGCAGAACATCCTGGTCGCCAACCACGCGGCCGCCTCGCTCCTCGGTTTCGATTTGTCGGCCGTCACCGGCAAGCCGCTCTGGCAGGTCGTCCGCATGGAGCGCATCATCAAGGCCGCCCAGGACGCCCAGAGCAGCGGGCTGCGGAGCATGTTCGAGCTGGGCATGGTGGCCGCCCGCCATCTCGAGGTGACGCTGAGCCCGATTCATGCGCAGGAAGACGGGACCGGCGGATTCCGCGGCCTGGTGCTGGTGATCCACGACACGACGCAGTCCGTCCGCTACCAGGAACTCCGCAAGGAATTCGTGGCCAACGTGTCGCACGAGCTGCGCACGCCGCTCACGGTCATCAAGGGCTATGTCGAAACCCTGCGCGACGGCGCGATGAACGACCCCGTCAAGTGCCCCGAATATCTGGCCACCATCGACCGCCACGCCGGTCAGCTCACCAACCTGGTCCGCGACCTGCTGGAACTGTCCCGCCTGGAAAGCCAGCAGGATCTGCCTTCCCGCCAGGGCGTCGACATCACGCAGTGCGTCCGCCGGGCCATCGACCTGCTCGCGCCGGCGGCCGGCAAGAAGAACCAGACCATCGCCGAGGAACTGCAGCCCGTGCCGATGATCCTCGGCAATCCCGACTACATCGAGCGCGCCGCCGCCAACCTCATCGACAACGCCGTGAAGTACACCGGAGAAGGCGGCCGCATCGCGGTGTCGCTGCGCGAGTCGGGCGGGAACGCGGTCATCGAGGTTTGCGACAACGGCATCGGGATCCCCAAGGACGACCTGCCGCGTATCTTCGAGCGCTTCTATCGCGTCGACCGCTCTCGCTCGCGCGAGATGGGTGGTACGGGCCTGGGCCTCTCCATCGTCAAACACATCGCCCAGTGCCACGGCGGCTGTGTCGAAGTCACCAGCGAACCCGGCCAGGGCTCGACCTTCCGCCTGAAAATCCCCATTCCCCAGGCCGTCGCCAGCCGGTGAATCTCCGGGGTGACGAGCGGCGGGATGGTATATACAATACGCCCATGACCCTGCCCACGGGATTCGGTTTCCGCTGGTCTGGAGGAATGCCCGACCTGCCTCGTACCGAGGAGGTCATGGTGCAGCGGCCGCTCATGCGCATTCTGGCGTTTCTGAACATTTCCATCGACCAGGTCTGCAGCGACCCCATCGCACGGAACAAGGTGGCCTGCTACTACAGGCTTCAGAAGAGCATCGACCGGCAGATGGAACTGACCGAGCTCGAACAGCAATGGTCCGGGGCGGGCTCCGTGTTCTGCGGGAGACGATAGAGCTCGGTCACACAAGATGCGATGGGTGAAACGACAGACAAGAATATCTATCGTACGACAGGCAGCAATGCATGTCCCGCCGTTCACCCGTCAACTCAAACGTTGGCGGAGCGCCAGTCGCATGCGCATCACGCGACACCGGGGTCCGCGACGTACTTGAACACCGTCACATCCTCGATCGTGACCAGGCCCTGGGTCACCATTTCGTTGACGTGCGGCAGCAGCGTGTCGATCTTCTCGCGGCTGTCGACGAGCTCGATCACCATGGGCAGGTCCTCGGACAGCCGCAGGATCTTCGCGGTGTGGATGCGCGAGCTGGCGCCGAAGCCCATCGGCCCGCGCAACACGGTGGCGCCGGCCAGGTGCATCTCGCGGGCCTTGAGCACGATCGCCTCGTACAGCGGCTTGCCGTGCCAGCGGTCGCTCTCGCCGATGAAGATACGCAACAGGCAGCCTTTTTCGGGGATCTTCATGCGTCACGCTCCCAGCCAATGTTCGGCCAGCCGATAGCCCGCCCACACCGCCGCCAGCCCCACCACCACGCTCAAGAGCACGTTCATCGACGCCCGGAAGAACTGGGCGTCGTTGGCAAATCTAAACGTTTCCAGACCGAATGTGGAAAATGTGGTGTAGCCGCCGAGGAAGCCCACGGTCAGGGCCACGCGGTATTCCTCGCGCACCAGCCAGCGGCCCTGGAACGCGGCCGCCAGGAAGCCGATGATGAAGCACCCGGTGACGTTGATGAAGAGCGTGCCCCAGGGAAAGCCCGCGCCCAGTTTCTGGATCCAGCCGCCGACGACGTATCGCGAGAGCGAGCCGAGACCTCCCATGAAGACGATAAGCCCGGCCTTGGTGACGGTAAGCGAGGTCATTTGTTCTTTGCCTTGCGCAGCCGCCGGACAAACGCCCCATGCCCGGCCGACGCGGCGCCGCGGTCGACCGCCGCCAGCAGGCCCGGCAAATCCCCGCGCAGCAGCGCCGGCACATCCAGCCACAGGCCGGGGAACAGTTCGCTCTTGAGAAGCGGATGCCCGTTGCTGCCGCCGGGCAGGCGTTCATAGTCGCCGTTGTGCAGCGCGAACCAGTCCACGGCCCCGTCCTCCACGCGCCAGACGAGATATTCGCGAACGTGGTTGCGGCGGTAGGCGTTCTTCTTNNTGCAGGTCGATGCTCACGGTCGACGCGGCCACCTCGCACACCAGGTCGGGCGGGCCACTGATGTAGCCGTCCGCATCCACTTCCGCCACTCCGCCGGCCGCGGGCGGCAGCAGCAGGAAGAGGTCGGGCTGAACTTCGTTGTCCTCGTCGAGGCGGACGGTGCCATTGTCGCCGAATCGCCCCAGGCCCGGCGTCACCGCAACGTAGTGTCCCAGCCAGACTGTCAAATGAGCATGCGGCTCCGCATGATGCGTAACGCGTACCGGTGATGGCATATAGACAACCCCTTCGATCAACTCCGCCTTCTTGATATGCGGCATCCGCTCATACCGGCGGTGGAACTCCTCGCGCGTGAGCCGGTCACCATTCGCCAGCGGAGGGAATGGAGTCGCCGGGCGCGGATGTGCTTGAGCAAGGCGCATGGACAGAGTATACCCCGCGGCGAAGGCCAATGTCGAGGACGATCAACGTTGTTGAAGCAAGCCTTCCTTGTCAATACCGGATCAGCCCGCAGAGTTGTGCGCCCGCAACGACAGGTGGGCTTTGGCCTTCATCATGGCCAACACCTCGCCGACCAAGACGTAACCCTTCAGTTCGTCGCGTTCATCGGCCGTAAGCTCGCCTTCGTTCGACTTTCGCGCTAGTTCGGCCATGCGCGCATGATCGGTCTCCGGGTAGCCCAGTTGCAGAATCGCCCGGGCCGCCTCTGGAGTCATTATGGACATGGCGGGAACGGTAACGCCACTGTGCAAAGGCAACGACCCCGTGGTCCTCGCGGACAACAAGACGATCATGTTCCAGAATGACGGGCTCTGGAAGACCTGCGATCTTGAGGGCAAGAACGTTCAACTTCTCGGCGACGGACTGAAGGCGCATGGCTTCCCGTCGCCGGCACCCGACGGCCGGCGCCTGGTGATGATGAAGTTCGCCCCGCCGGGGTTGCCGAAGGTCGTCGTACTGGACATCGGACAATCGAGCGGCCGTGTGGTAACCAACGCACCGGGACTGTGGGGACAACCCGCGTGGCGGTGATGAGCGGAATCACCCGCTCGATCAGAACAACTTCAAATACGCCAGATCGCTCCTGCCCATCAGTGCCTGGTCCACACCGCGCGCCGCCTGGCGGCCTTCGCTGATGGCCCAGACCACCAGCGACTGGCCGCGGCGCATGTCGCCGGCGGCGAAGACTCCGGGAACGCTGGTCTGGTAGTTCTCGTCCACCTGCACGTTGCCGCGTGCATCGAGTACCAGGCCAAACTGCTGGATCGGGCCGTTGTGCTCGGGCGAGACGAAGCCCATGGCCAGGAAACAGAGGTCGCAGTCGAGCTCGAACTCGCTGCCGGGGACTTCCTTCATCTGCATCCGGCCGGCGTCACCCTTGACCCACTCCAGGCGAATACCGTGGAGCTTGCTGACCACGCCGTCCTCGGTGCCGGTGAATTTCCTGGTGTTGATCGCGAAATCGCGGACGTCGCCGCCGGCCATTTCGATGGCCTCCTCGTGCGCTGACGAAGTGCGGAAGATCATCGGCCAGTATGGCCACGGCGCCACGCCGGGGCCGGTGCGGTCCTGCGGTGGCTTGGGAAGCAGTTCAAACTGCTTGACGGACTTGCAGCCCTGGCGGATGGCCGAGCCGAGGCAGTCGGCGCCGGTGTCGCCGCCGCCGATGATGACGACGTGCTTGCCTTTGGCGTCGATGAGTTTGTCGGCCGGCACCTTCTCGCCCAGGGCCACGCGGTTCCACTGGGGCAGGTACTCCATCGCGAAGTAGATGCCCTTGAGTTCGCGGCCGGGGACATTCAGATCGCGCGCCTGCGTCGAACCGCCGCAGAGGACGATGGCGTCGAAATCGCGGCGCAGAGTCTCGATGCCGAGGCTGAAGCCGATGTTGGCGTTGGTGACGAACTTGATCCCCTCGGCCTCGAGCAGTTTCACGCGGCGTTCGAGGACGTGCTTCTCGAGCTTGAACTGCGGGATGCCGTACATCAGCAGGCCGCCGATGCGGTCGGCGCGCTCGAAGACAGTCACGTTGTGCCCGGCCTTGTTGAGCTGCGCGGCGCAGGCCAGACCGGCCGGTCCGGAACCCACCACGGCAACCTTCTTGCCTG
>JBEKVL010000568.1:0-4809 GCA_049514055.1 Tepidisphaeraceae bacterium
CCAGGTTGAGGCCCTGCATCGGCGGCGGATCATGCGCCGGGCTCGATCCGACTCACAGCGCCGCAAACTGCTCCGCGAGCTTGAGAAACAATATGTAGACAGCGCCTAGCCGGTTGGCGGGTGGTTGATCTCTTTTATCTTTTGCCTTCTTCCGTTTCCCTTCCCCATTACCCTGCAAGCGGGCCATACTTTGTGTCAGGGGTTTCTCCTGCTAGGATAGGATACGTTCACAGCAGGAGGTTGACGTGAGCACGGCCGCTCCATCGAAACCCGCCGCGGGAGGCGGAGGATATGACGTTGCACGCCCGGCCGGGCAGTGCGCGTTCTGCAATGCCGCGATTGCGCCGGAGTCGAAGTTCATGGCGGCACTGGCGGAAACGCCGTTGGGGTTTGCCAGGACGGATTGCTGCCTGGGGTGCTGGGATAAGTTCGACCGGGCCGACGTGGTCGCGTACTGGCACGCGGTGATGCCGCGCCCGGAGCAGAAGAAGAAATTGTTCGTTGACGATACGGTGCTGTGCGAGTTGTTCGAGCGGCTGGCCGAGGTGACCGAACCGGCCAAGGTCAATTTCCGCTTCGTGCTCGGGCTGATCCTGATGCGTAAGCGGCTGCTGGTGTACGAGAAGACCCGGCAGCAGGACGGCCGGGATGTCTGGTCGATGCGGTTCAGAGGCCGCCAGGATATGCTGGACATGGTCGATCCGAAGTTGGACGAGCAGCAGATGCGCGACGTTTCCCAGCAGCTTGGCGAGATCCTCAACCAGGAGCTTTGACATGCGCGGCGCGATTCTCAGGCTCCTGGGTGTGGTGGTCCTGCTGCCGTTGGGCGCTTGCGTGCCGAAAGTCGAGGCGCCCACGGGTTACTATGGGCCGACGGAGCCGCTCGGGGTGGTCGTCGAGCAGATCGACCGCAACAATGCGCAGGTTCCGACGCTCTACGCCCGGCACTATCTCGAGGCCAGCATCTTCGACGCCTCGAAGAACAAGACTCACTTCATCAACGCCAGCGGCGACCTGTTCGTGCGCAAGCCGACGGAACTCTACCTGCGGGCGCGCAAGGATCCGGTCAGCGTGTTTGAACTCGGCAGCACGAAGGACCGCTACTGGTTGACCGTGTTTGTTGATGGCGGCCGGCACTGGTGGGGCTGGCACAAGAATGCCGACAAGGACTGCGCCAAGGGCATGCCGGTGCGACCCGATCTGCTGGGCGAGGTGCTGGGCATCGGGGACATCAACAAGGATCTGCTGGAACTCCCCGCGCCCACGATGCGGTTCAACAACGACGCGGACGTCTACATGCTCGTCTGGCACAATGCCCTGGAAGATCACTGGTACGCCCAGAAGGAAATCTGGTACGATCGCCAGACCAAGCACCCCAGGAAGGTGCTGCTGTTCGACCACGATGGCCGGATCGTCTTGCGGGCCAATCTGCAACAGCATGTGCAGATCGAGATCAACGGCAAGCCCAGGGAGCAGTGGCCTTGGATTGCGACGGACTTCGCCCTGTATTTCCCTGAGACGAAGTCGACGATGTCGATCCATCTTTCGGAGGTGGCGCTGACGACCAGGAATGGAAACCCCAAGGAAGGAACGATCCGTTTCCCGGAGGATCCGGACGTTCCGCCTGAGAACCAGATTCAGATCGACAAAGCCTGTGAATAAACCAACTCTGCTGATATTGGGTTTGCTTGGACTACTGCTTTCGCGGCCGGCCGGTGGCGAAGGCCGCGATCTGCTCGTACACGCGGCTCCGGGCGGCGGTGATGCGCCCGGGCTGTGGTTCTGCCGGCTCGACGTTCGCGACGGCAAACTGGACCGGTCGGCCCTCGTCGAGCGAGACCGCACTCCGGAGGGCCTCTGGAACGAGCTTGCCCAGATACCGTCGAAGGTCGCCTTGTTGACCAGCGACGACGCCGACCTCGTGGTCGTGCTGGCGCCGGCCCGCGGCGAGGCGTTTAGCCGTGAATGGGCCTGGGTCTCGCAGGCGCGATTTACCTACGGTCCGGCGTTGCCCGCGGGCGGGCGCATCGCGGCCATGGCGGGCGGAAGCAAGGGACTCTGGGCCCTGGGTGCCGGCAGCACCGAACCGCCCGCGTCCCGTCCGGCGACATTGCCCGCCACGCTGCCCTCCACCCGGCCCGCCGGCAGGGGGCTGACGTTGTACCAGTTAAAGGGGGACTGGAAGGCTCTGTCGGCGGCATGGCCGGACGACCTGTCCGTGCTGATGATCGGGGATGTGTCGATGCGGGTGATCGACGACGCGGTATACGCGGCCGTCCGCACTCGCAACAACACCGTCCGGCTGCTGAAGCACGATCGCGACCGCTGGGTGACCGTGGCCGAGATCGTTTCCAATGTGCATTGGAAGGTGTTAAAGGACAATGAGAAGCCGGAACTGGCCGGCACGGAAGTCAGCGAAACCAAGCCCCCGCGACACTTCAAACTGCTGACCTTGCTGGGCAAGCCGGCGCTTTGGATTCAACCGGGTGATGCCGACGCCGACCCGGCCGGCGTTTTGTGGACGCCGGAGGGCTGGTGCAACATCGAGATGCCCGTGGGGAAGGTCCGCGCGGTGGCGATGGATCTGGTCATCGTCCGCGACCAGCCCCGGCTGTACTACGTGAGCGAAGACAAGCCGGCCGAACCGCCGAAGCTGAACGAGCAGGCGGTGAGCGTTGACGGCAAGTTCGTGGGCAAGCCGCAACAGATTGTATATGCGCGCAAACAGACGGGGCCTGAAATAAGCTGGATCGCGATCACGGTCATGGCGGTGCTGACGATCGTCATCCTCAACATGGTGCTGCGTCGGCGCGGCGGCGAAGGCGACGAGAACCGGATGGACGATCAGGAATAGGCGTTGTAGTTTCCCCCTGAAAGTGCCTGCACTGGTTCTGTATAATGCAGGCATGCAGTACACGCTCCGCCAGATTCCCAAGAACCTCGACAAGGTTCTTCGCCGCAAGGCGAAGGAGCAGGACCAGATCGATCCTGAAATGTAGAAATGAGACTGGCACTCGACACCAACCGCTATACGGATTTCCGCCGCGGCCGTGATCGAGTACGCGCTGCCCCGGTATAGCCGCGACAGCCACTTCGACCATCTGCCGCAGATCAAGCGGATCTGAGCGGGGTCTCAATCCAGCCAATCCTTCGCCTTGAGCCGCTGTGGAACGTATTCCTCGGTTACATAGCTGATGCCCCTCTTGATGAGCGATTCAACTTCCATCTTGAAGCCGTTTGCGAGAAGTCCGGAGATTTCCCTTTGCCAGCCTCGATGGTCCTTGAACCAGGGGTAGGCCGCGATTTCACCGGCGCGTTTGACGTCATTGTCGGTGAGTTTGATCTTGACCGCATCGGGGAGTTTGCATTGGACATAATCCTTGGCGCGGATGCCCAGGAACTTGGCTTCGGGGATCGCAAGCCGGGAGGATTCGAACGCAAGTGAGATCGAACCCTGCTTGATCACGCTGTAGATGTAATGCCCCCAGGGATCGCAGTCCAGGACGCAAATGATTGGGAGCTTGAGTTCCTGGTTCAGTCGCTGCAGCAGGCGACGGACGCCGCGCGGAGGCTGACCGCCTCCATGGGTGAGTATGCAGTTGTTCTTCTCCCAGAAACGATCCTCGTTGAAGCGGTTCCAGACCGTGCCCTTTTCGACGTGCAATACGAAATCGGCCTCGCACTTTCGAAACTGGATCACGTCCGGCTCAACAATGCTGGGAATGCCGTAGCCCCCCGAGCCCATGCGCCGGCAGTTGATTTCGTCACCCTTGTCCACCACGGTGATGTTGCCGACCATGGTACCACGGTTGTCGGCGAAGATGTGGAGTTCCTCACGGAGTGAGCCGAGCGCGACTTCGAGATCCTCGAGGATAGGGTCCGACTCATCCTGTGTTTCAAAGGTGTTCTCGCTGGTGCCTGCAACTGTATGCTTGGCATCATAGAACACACCTCGGAGGCTCGACGTCTTGTCGGAGTCAATGAGACCCTTAATCGTGGACGCGTGGAGCATGGTCTGCATGAACTGCTTGGCCTGATTCAAGTTGAACAACTCGCGTGCCTGGACGGCGTCGCCCATCTGCAGAATTCCGCGCTTCTTGTTCCAGAGAGTGTTGGCGCGTGAGCGAGTGGGGATGGCAACCGAAATGTCTTTGTTCTTGAACGCCGCAGCGGTGATGTTGTCGACAAGACCGACGATCTTACTCATCGTGAGCTTGTCGCGATCCTGGGATCGTTTGTTGATCTTGTCGGCCTGAGCCTGGGTCTGGCTGTCGGTCTTTCGTTGCTTGGCCATATGTGTTTACTCGTGTGATCTGTTGTGGTCACCAACCGCGTCCGCTGAAGCGGACCCTGCGGAACTAATCAAACAGCCCGTCGTCCTTCGCCGGCTTCTTCTTCGCCTTAACACTGCCAAGTGACACTCGCTCCGGCTCGGGAGCGTGCCCGTTTCCATTGCCATTTCCATTCTCGCTGCCGTTGGTGTCCGACGCGGCCGGCGTCGCGGCCTGGGCCTCGGCCAGATGGGCCGCCCGGCTTTCGACCATCACGATGCCTTCGTCGTTCTTGAGGTCTTCGTGCTCGTCCTTCTTGATGGCCTTGCCATCTTCGTCGAGCTCAACATCCGCGATGGCCGTGCGTTTGCGGGCCTCGGCCAGCAGCGTGTCGTACAGCTTCTTCGCGTCCGTGCCGTTGATGGCATTGATCGCCTTGGCGATCTCGCCGATATAGCGCTCGAACACATCGCGCCTCGCCGACTCGCGCTGCATTTTCTGCCGCTTGCGGAGATATGTCCCGAGCTTCCGGCCGCAC
>JBEKVL010000569.1:0-4771 GCA_049514055.1 Tepidisphaeraceae bacterium
ATGAATCGACCACGCCGCGGAGGGAACAGGGGTGAGATGTCGCTGGCAGGTTACGCGAGCTTGTTGCTGCGGCGGGTGGCGGGCTGGCAGACGGGGCAGAAGTGGGTGGAGCGGCCGCCGAGGACGATGCGGTGGATGGGGGTTTTGCATTTGCAGCAGGGTTCGTGTTCGCGGGCGTAGACGCGGTGGCGGGTTTGATACCAGCCAGTGTCGCCGTTGGGATCGATGTAGTCGCGCAGGGTGCTGCCGTGGTTGGCGATGGCTTCGCGGAGAACACGTTTGATGGCGGGGTTGAGGCGTTTGACTTCAGCGGCGGTGAGGCGGTTGGCCGGGGTGCGGGGGTGAATGCGGGCGAGGAAGAGGGCTTCGTCGGCGTAGATGTTGCCGAGGCCGGCGAGGAGTTTCTGGTCGAGCAGGGCGGTCTTGATGGCGCGGGTGGTGCGGCGGAGAATGGCCGCGAGTTGGGTGGTGGGGAGGTCGAGGGGTTCGGGGCCGAGGCCGGCTTCATCGCGGGAGGCGTCGGGGTCGAGCCAGACTTCGCCGAAACGGCGGACGTCGCGGAAGCGGAGTTGGCAGGCCGGCGGAGGCGAGGCCGAAGGGATGGAGGCACGAAGGCACGGAGGCACGAAGTGGAGGAGAGAGCCGGGGTGGGCGCCCGATTCTGCGGGAGACGTGGAGGTGTTGGATCGCCGGCTGGAAGCGTGTGCCACGGGGTTCCGGGTCAGGGGGGACGCTGGCCCTGTTTGGACTTCGATGATGAGATGGGTGTGGGGTTGTCTGGGCGCGTTGGCGGACACAACAGTTAGTTGTCCGGTCATTCCCAAGTGAACGCCGAGGGTGGCGCCGTTGTCGAGGCGGATGAGGATACGCTTGGCGCGGCGTTCGATTGCGGACACCGTCCGGCCGTGGATGGAGGCGGCGAAAGGGGCGTGGCTGCGGGTGATGATGTCGGGGCGCAGCAGTTCGACGTGGCCGAGTTCTGCGCCGAGCAGGCGACGGCGAAGCATGCGGACGACTGTTTCCACCTCGGGTAATTCAGGCATGAAACTTTCCAGATAAAAGCGCATCCTAAAGGCAGTACGGACGTTACTATACTGCCCCCATTCGCCGCGGACCATAGCTTGTGACTGGGGTATTACGCTCAAGGAGAACGCATGGAGTCGAAAATCGGAATCGTCCAGCCAGAGAACGTCGATCTTGCCCAGGAGGAACTGGCCGCCATCGCCAAGCTCCAGCAGGCATACCACAACATGAAGGCCGAGTTGGGCAAGGTGATCGTGGGCCAGGAAGCGGTCATCGACGAGTTGCTGATCGCGCTGTTCTGCAAAGGCCACGCGTTGCTGGTCGGCGTGCCGGGGCTGGCCAAGACGTTGATGATCTCCACGCTCTCCAAGACGCTGGGGCTGTCGTTCAACCGCATTCAGTTCACGCCCGACCTGATGCCATCGGACATCACCGGCACAGAGGTGTTTGAGGAAGACAAGACCACCGGCGTCCGCAATCTGCGTTTCGTGCGCGGGCCGGTGTTTGCGAACGTGATTCTGGCCGACGAAATCAACCGCACGCCGCCCAAGACGCAGGCGGCGCTGCTTGAGGCCATGCAGGAGCATCAGGTGACGGCCGGCGGCAAGCTGCACCGGCTGCCGCAGCCGTTCTTCGTGCTGGCGACGCAGAACCCGATCGAGCAGGAAGGCACGTATCCGTTGCCCGAGGCGCAGCTCGACCGCTTCATGTTCAACATTTTCGTCGGCTACCCGAGCGAGGAGGAGGAATTCCAGATCGTCCGCCTGACGACGCAGTCGCGGGTGATTGACTTGCAGCACATTCTCAGCGGCGATGAAGTGCTGGCGCTGCAGGAGATCGTGCGCAAGGTGCCCGTGGCCGACCATGTAATAAGGTATGCGTTGCAGTTCACGCGTCTGACCCGCCGCACCGAGGGCGGGTGTCCGGACTTCGTCAACGAGTTCATCGCCTGGGGCGCCGGGCCGCGCGCCAGCCAGTACCTGATTCTGGCCGGAAAGGCGCGGGCGCTGCTCAAGGGGCGATACCATGTCAGCACCGAAGACATCCGCCAGGTGGCGCTGCCCGTGTTGCGACACCGCATCGTGACCAACTTCAACGCCGAGGCCGAGGGCATCAAGAGCGACGACATCGTGAGGAAGCTGATCGCGCACATCCCGCGGCAGCAGTATGAGGAACTGGACAAGAACATCGCCAGGGTGATCAAGGATGACGCGGTGAAGACGGCGTAACGCGTCCGGCCAAGCATGGATTATGCTCCCGCAATGCTCGTACGATGGGTTCAGGCTGCTGAGCCGATGGACGAGTTGGTTAATGAGGCCAAGGCGCTGACCTACGAACACTACTGCGAGTTTGCGTTGTTGAAGTTGTTTGATGGTCGTTTGGTTCTTGTGCGAGGTGGAATCTACGGCATTGAGTTTGGTCTTGTGGAATCGCATGTGCCGCAGGGAACCGTCGCACGCACGGTGACGATTGAAGTCGAGGGTCGTACGCTCGGGGTGAAGGAACTCGCCTTTCACACGCGTCCCAAGCCGACAGGCCCATCGGACCAAGACCTGCGGACGCTGGAACTTCTCGGTCAGGCGTCATCACGCATCTACGAGATATTCGGTGACCGCGACGGTACAGTCATCAGGCCGAAGAAAGGATGAGTAATGGAACTGCATGTGGTTTCGGTTAAGGATGCTTTCGATATCAAGGCGGGCCAACCCGGCAGTTCGCACGATCCCGGCCTTGTCGTAGTGTTTGACGGAAGACAATGCGGGTTTGATCTGCCGCCATTGGGTGCTCGGATCGATCTGCTGCGACCTGATGGGACGACCGTTGGTGCGACGATCGGTGAAATGAAGGAACATGGCGATGGACGCAGTTTTTTCCTCGGCGGGTTGACCAGGAACGATGCTCCCGTTGGTACTATTCTATATTGGAGTCAGACCTCCCCAGCCACGCGGGTGACGCAACACGCGCAGTCTGGTGTGTGACCTGTGTTTACGGTGATTTTACGTATGTCTGTGTGAATCCCATGTCCACCACTCCCCAGGAAATCGACTACCGAAAATACCTCGACCCACGCACGCTTGCGCGGATCAGTTCGCTGGACCTGCGAGCCCGATTGATCGTCGAGGGATTGATGACGGGCATGCACCGCTCGCCGTACCAGGGGATCTCGGTCGAGTTTGCCCAGCACCGGCCGTATGTGCAGGGGGATGATATCCGCCACGTTGACTGGAAGGTCTACGCCAAGACCGACAAGATTTATCTTAAACAGTATCTGGAAGAGACCAACCTGCACCTCATCAGCGTCGTCGATGCTTCGGAGTCCATGGCCTACGGCACTGTCGGCGATAATGGCTTTCCCTGGACCAAGTACGACCACGCCACGGCCATCGCCGCATCGCTGTGCTACATGGCCATACAGCAGCAGGACTCGGTGGGCCTGGCCATCTTCGACGAGGATCTCAAGAAATATCACAAACCGTCGAACTCGCCGGGGCAGTGGAAACTCATCACGCGCGAACTCACGCTGGAGCCGCGCCTGCGGAAGACCGACACCGGCCGGATTCTCGATCAGTTGGCCGAGAAACTCACCCATCGCAGCCTGATCGTCATTCTCTCCGATTTCTTCGATGACATCGAGAGCATCAAGATGGGTCTGCGACATTTGCGATACAAGAAGCACGAGGTGATGGTTTTCCAGATACTCGACCCGATGGAGATCCAGTTTCCGTTCGAAGACGTGACGCTGTTCAAAGGTCTGGAGCAACTCGGCGAACTGCTGACGGAGCCGCGGGCCCTGCGCGACGGCTACCTGGAACAATTGCGGCTGGCGACCGAAGGCCTCAAGAAGATCTGCCGCGGCATGCATGTGGATTTCGTCCGGATGAACACGGGAGAATCACTCGACGTGACGCTCAGCGGGTTCCTTGCGACCCGCGCGGCGACGATAAAATGACAGAGTGCTGAGCCTGTTCGGAGTTCACGCGTTAGCGTGTCTTCTTGCGAACACTGTGAAGACACGCTAACGCGTGAACTCCGAACGAACTCAGGATTCAGGACTAGAACGAGATGCTGATGCTGATGCTGACCAACCATTGTTCCCTCCTCGCCTGGGCGATTACTCCCGGCTTTTTCTGGGCCGGGCTGCTCCTCGTTGCCCTTCCCATCATCATCCACATCCTCAACCGCCGGCGCTACAAGATCGTCAAGTGGGCGGCCATGGAATACCTGCTCCAGGCCATGCGCAAGAACCGCCGCCGGATTCAGTTCGAGCAACTGCTCCTGCTCGCCATCCGTTGCATTCTCCTGGCCCTCCTCGGCCTCGCGCTCGCTCGCCCGATGGGCTGTGCCGACAGCACGATCGCCTCGCTGGCCGGGCAGAAATCCGGCCTGCACATCTTCGTCATCGACAATTCCTACTCCATGTCCTACGAGTCGGCCGCCGAAGCGGGCAAGACCCACCTCGACCGCGCCAAGGCCATTGCCCGCCAGTACATCGAGCGTCTTGCTCGCGGCAGTGAATCCGTGGCCATCATCCTCGCTTCCAAGGCGCCAACGGCCGGTCCGAGCACGCGGCCCACAGGTTCAGCATCACCGGAGGCGTTCGTGGTCCTTCGCCCGAGCTTTGACCTTCCCGGCGCCGCCGACGCCATCGACCGCATCGACCAGTCTTTCCTGGCCACCGACGTTGTCGGCGCGCTTCAGGCAGCCGTGCAACTCGCCCGCGAGGACACGAAGCAGCCGCAGAAGTTCC
>JBEKVL010000570.1:0-4769 GCA_049514055.1 Tepidisphaeraceae bacterium
CCGTTGGCGTCCAGGGCCGCGCCCGTGGCCCAGTCCGTGCCGCCGAAGTCGAGGGTCAGCTTGCCATTGCCGTCGAAGCTGGTGTCCAGCGATCCTGATGACGTGAAGCGGGCGATGGCCACATTGCCGTCGGCCTGGCCGACGAGCGTGATGTTCCCCGAGGAATCGAGGGTCATTTCCGTCATGCTCACACCGCCGCCGCCCATGGTCACCACCGCCTTGCCGCCGGTCCCGAAGCTGCTGTCCAGTGTACCGTCGGAGTTGAGGCGAAGCACGCAGAATTCCATAAACCAAGCCAATCACCTTGACATTGATCCTGACCCGTTTTCAGGGAACTGAAAACGGGTCAGGGTTCAGTTGTACGGTGCTCGGCGTGATTTATGGATTTCATTATGGAATTCTGCCCCCCCCCGTCCCCATATTGCGTCCACGGCCCGCGTCTGATATCTTCAGCGACTATGCCAAGATCTGCACGAGTGGCCCCCGGCGGGCTTGCGTACCATGTGATGAACCACGCTGTCGGCAACACGCAGTTGTTCCGCAAGGAGGCCGACTACGAGGCATTCCAGCAAGTTCTCATCGAAGCCTGCCGGCGCAAACCCATGCGCATCCTGTCGTATTGCATGTTGCCCGATCGCTGGCATCTGGTGGTCTATCCCCGGAAGGACGGCCAGTTGACCGATTTCGTCCGCTGGATCACGCACACCCATGCCGTGCGCCACCGCGCGGCCCACAAGACCATCGGCTTCGGCCACATCTACCAGGGACGATTCAAGAACTTCATCGTGCAGCGGGATGAGAGTCTCACGAGCCTCCGCGGCTATGTGGAGCGACTTGCCCTGAGCGAGCGCCTGGTCAGGCGGGCCGAGAAGTGGCGTTGGAGCAGCCTGTGGGCCAGGCTCAACGGCCCCGACGAACTCAAGGACGTCCTCGAGCCGTGCCCGATGCCGCGCCCGGCCGCCTGGACGGATCGCGTGAACCGTCCCATCGAGGATCTGGAACTGGCCCGGATTCAAACCAGCGTGATGCGCGGCCGCCCCTACGGCGACGATCGGTGGGTGGCACAGACGACCGCCAGACTCGGCCTCGAGCACACCATCCGCCCCCAGGGCCGGCCGAGGAAGAACCCGGTGAGCAAGAAGAAGTGAAAGACCACGACCCCGGCGAGGCACCGGGGTCGGGTTGTTGATTGAGTTGACGGAGCGCGTCAGATCTGCGAACCGGCCGCCGGACGCAGGATCAGGTTGATGATGCTGCTCTGCATGACGGTGTCCTTGTAGAACTCGTCCCTGGAGATCTTCTTCCAATCGGGGTCCTGGCCGAACTTGCCCCAGGCCGCCTTCTGGGCATCTTCGCTCTCGAAAGACAGCATGTAAGTCAGGCTCGGCAGGTTGGACCCGGCCAGCGCCTGGCCGAAGAACACGGGAGTCATGCCGCAGCGTTTGAAGATGGCGATCTCGCCGCCTTCGTTGAACATGTGGATCTTCTTCAAAGCCTTCTCGGCGCTGTGGCTCGGATAGGTGCGCAGTTGGAGCACGCGCGTGTCGGCCTTGGACCCCGCCTGCACTGTCGGGCACTGGTCGAAGCCCAGCAGCAGCGAGCTTTCGAAGCGCGTGTAGGCCGGGTCTTTCTGCGGGGTGATGAGGACGGCCGCCCCCGCCTTCTGGTAGGCCTCGTCGGCGGCCAGGCGCGTCTCCATGGTCAGCAGCGATTCGGCCGACTTGTGCGGCAGGATGAGGTAGAGATCGGTGGGATCGGCGTCAAGCTTCAGGCCCTTGTTGTCCTTGGCCAGCAGTTTGAGAACGCCGACCGGCTGGATGCCGAGCCGGTTGTAGGCGGGGATGGCGACCTCCGCCAGGAATTTCTCATACGCCTGCTGTTTCGCCGGCGTGGCGAAGTGGTAGATGCGGAGTTCGATGCCCTGTTTGTCCGGCGCGTCGGCCGCCCGGACGTTCGGCGAAGCGACCATAGTCAGAGCGGCGACGGCGGCTGCGGCGAGAAATTCACGGCGTTTCATTGGTGTGTTCCTTTCCTTGGTTGTTGGATTGACTGTACCGGTGATAGCTACTGCTCCGCCACCGTTAAGTTGATGGCTGATCGGTGGGACAGGCATTCCGGCCTGTCGCAGGACAGACATTCTCGTCTGTCGTTTCACCCATCGCATCTTGTGTCACAGACGACTACTTCCACGGCCCCGGCTTGCCACGCGCCAGCAGGAACTCGAGCAGACGCTGCGACTGGAAGAACTCCGGCACAACCTCGTGGCCTTTGCCCTCGGGCACGATCAGTTCCATCTCGCCACCCAGGGCGCGGTAGCGTTTGGCCAGTTCGCCGCTGTTCCGGTCGAGCGGCACGAGCTTGTCGGCGTTGCCGTGGATGTGCAGGATCGGCACCTTTGCCTTCGCCAGCGGTTCGAGCCGATCGATGGGGTTGTGCTCGGCCAGGTGCTTCCGCAACTCCTCTTCGGTCATGCCGTACGCCCCGCACGACTTGGCCAGCCCCGGCCAGCTTGACTGATCGCACACAGTGTAGATCCCAGCGATGCACTCGACTGACTGCGGATGCTCGGCCGCCCAGTTGTAGAGCATCAGCCCGCCACGGCTCTGCGGCAACAGGCATGCCTTGGGCGAGAGAGCGTATTTGTCGGTCACGAGTCGATGGAACTCTGTGAAACCGGCGCGGCCCTTGGGGCTGCCGTAGGATTCGCCCACATCGACACCGGCGATCGCAAAGCCGCTGGCGAGCAGCCGCGTGAACATCCACTCGTGGCTCGGATCAGGCAACCCCGGCAGCGTCGGGGCATACCACACCCACGGCCGGCTGCCGTCGGCCGTCGGTTTGGTCGGCAGGAGCACAAACGCCCTGTTACCGGCCACCGCGAAATCATGCCGCCGGGTGCCGAATTGCGTCGAGAACTTCGCGTCGTCGGCCCCCATGCCACGGGATGGCTCACCCCAGATGGCCTGCAACAGTGCATCGATCTCCGGCTCGGTAGCCTTCAGTTCGTCTCGCGTGAACGGAAAGAAATCGTTCTTGCCGAAGTATGCCTCGGTCATCTCGGCAAAGAACTCCATGGGGTTGGTCAGGGCGTAGTGCTTGCTCTTGCTGCCGTTGATGTGAAGCACCGAATCGCCGTGGCCGCTGGCCTTGTATTGCTCCCATGCCTTTTTGATGCGGGGCTCGTCGAAGCCGAACACCTGGTCGTGATACGCGTGGGCCAGTTCGTGCATGGTCGCCCAGGGCTGTTCGCGGTGATGCCGCTCAGCGGTGTAGTAGGCCGCGTCGGGAATGTGTACACACCTGGCCAGATCCTTCGCATAGCCGTTGGCCGTCAGCCAGCCAGCGCTGGGGTGATACTGCTCGGAGTGCAGCTTGCCGTGCGTGAAATCGAGCACGATGCCGACACCCTGAAGCCGGGCCAGCCGGTCGGCCGCCACGACGCCACGGATGTCAGCAAGCGACGACTCAAGCTGCTTGAGGGCCTGCGTGCCCAGGGCTTCGTTGGGCGGCTGAAGGAGGCGGTCGTCGATACGCACGGTCCAGCCTTCGATGACGCGCGTGGCACGAGTCGTGGGTTTGGGAGGTTCCGGCTTGTCGGCCGCGCGCATGATAGGGGCGATGATCGACAGCAAAATGGCGATGGTGAGCATCCGGGGAATGCGGATGGAGGAAGGCATAAGTGAAGATCCTTTCGAGACGTGGAGGATACTGGATCTCGGATGGGAAATGGAGTGACGAAAGTGGGATAGACGAAAGTGGGCCGGGCGCGTCGGCCGAGTTGGAAGTCGGCCGGAGCATGCTCAACCTCAAGGCCATGCTGGCCGTCCTGCTGAAGATCAAGTTCACCGGCCACCTGGGCCTCGAATACGAAAAAGATTCCGACGACCCCATCTCCGGCATTGCGGAATCGGTTGGATTCATTCGTGGGGTGACGTCGGCGCTGGAAGGGTGAACTTCAGTGGCCAAGATTACCTCATCACTTTCTCCACCAATTCCACATCCAGAATTTGATCGAAGGCCACCCCTTTTGGCATCTCTTTTGGTGGTTGCTTCTCACGAATGGCTTGGTCGATATCGGAGGGAGTCGCCTCGTACGACAAATCGTACGGTTGCAACTGGCCGGTAATTCTTTGAAAGCGACGCACAATTGGTTCCAACTCGGCCCAAGCAAATACTACGATGTCGTCACGGGAGCGAAACCAGCGGCGCGGAGCTAATTCCTGGCAAGGACCACTATTGCGATAGTCTTCAAAACCATCGGCGATCTATCCACGATCGTTTGAGAATCGGCTGCGATTCGCTGCAGCAATCGTAGCATATAAAGCAGCTACAAGAAACCCCTTGAGCCAATGCCCTTGGACTCGAAAAAAGGGTCAGAAGATATTACTAGACTACACTGCGTCTATCATTGGTATTCACAACTGTTTCGCTCACAGCCCGTCGCCGGCGGTGAGGACAGGCCGCATGTCCCTGACAACCTCACGCCACGACGCCATGCACCCATCTCCACATTTCTCTTCTCTGCGTCTTTGCGTTTCCGCGTGAGCGCAGAACCCGCTCCGGAACCGAAGAAACCGGGGCTGCCTTCACAGGCGGCCCCGGGGTAAGAGGTCGGGAATAAGGACTCGGACACTACCGGCTTACCTGGCCGACCGCCTGCGGCGGATCAGACCCAGGACGCCGAGACCCAGGAGGGTCAGGGTACCCGGCTCGGGAACCACGGCGGTGCCCGGATGCGACATGTCATAGCCCGTCATGAACGCCGTCGC
>JBEKVL010000571.1:0-8980 GCA_049514055.1 Tepidisphaeraceae bacterium
AGCGCAGCCGAAGGAATCCGGCTATGAAGTCCAATGTCAGATGCTTCGCGGGTCCGCTCAGCATGACAACTGTTGCAGTGTAAACAGTTTACGACTTGCCCGTGATTCTGGTCACGCCCTTGCCACACCCGAGCTTTCAAAATCACGGTTTCTCTATTGACACATGCCTAACATAATGATACCATGCATATTATGCTTTGCAATCGATCAACCTTGTCCCCCACCTCCGCCGCCCGCCACGATATATCGGTCGCTTCGCTCCTCAACGCCCACCGCCCGACCGGATACGGCCTCCTCCCGGACGGATTCAGGACTCATTGTGGACGGGGTTCGGACGCCTGCGGGACTTATACGGGACGGCTCTGGGACGTGGTTGGGACGCGGTATTTCACCCTTTCAAACACCCCGTAGACTGCCGCAACTCACGAACGCGACACGGTTTATGCCTCACACCCAGCACCGACCGACACTCCAATATCAGGTAGGGTGGGCACTGCCCACCAATTCCTTCCACAAACATCGCCCGCGCGGCCGTGCCGCCCCGCATGTAGTGCCACCGGTGTCCTGACCGGCGGAATCCGGGGAATGCGATCAATGCCGACGACCACCAGTGGGAACTGGTGGCACTTTTCTGTCTCAGTTTCGATGGTGTGACAATTCTGATTGTTCGAGTTAAGATCACTGAACCGAGACAACCAATGACACAGGATATTTTGGGTGAAGGGACATCAGGTGGTCCGCGACAGGTTGCATTGGACATCATGTGTCTGCTTATTGGCATAATTCTCATCGTATTCCACTGGCCTGTGTTGGCGGCAGCGATCGTGCGCGAAGAACGCATTGGCCCCGTCCCGGAACACATTTTGGCAATGGCGGTCAGTGCGGATGCAAATCATGTCGTCTGGATCGTCGACGGGGCCAAGCAACGGGAACTCTGGGTGGACGGAATCAAAGGATCCGAATACGACGGCATTCACAAGGAATCGTTACGTTGGAGCGCGGATGGGCGGCGTCTGGTGTACGCCGCCACCAAGGGCCGTCAATGGGTCGTCGTGGACAGTGGGCGGGAAGGATCTGAGTACGACAGCATCGACGGAAGATCGATTCAGCTCAGCACGGACGGGCACTTGGCATATCGCGCCCGTAAGGGCCAGAAGTGGGTGGTGGTGCTCGATGGCAACGAGGGACTGGCGCGAGATTGGATCGTTGACGGCTCGCTCGTCTTGAGCGACAAAGGCGGTGCATTGATCTATGCCGTGGGCAAGAGCCCTCGGTTTTCCGTGGTTGTGAACGGCCGCGAGAGCCCGGAATACGACGATATCATGGGAGCCCTGCTGTCACGGAGTCCCGACGGGAAACGATGGGCGTTCATCGCGCGCGAAGGGACCGAGAGTCGGGTCATTGTAGACGGTATTCGCGGGCCGGCATATGACAGGATTGCTCCGATGCGCCCCCTCTTCAGCCCGGACGGCACCAGACTGGCCTACCTGGCTATGAAGGGGAAGAAAGGGCGGCTCGTTCTGGACGGAAAGGAAGGTCCAGAGTCGGACGATTTATCGCCACCCGTCTTCAGCGCAGATGGCAAGCATATCGCTTATGCTGCCCGCGATGCCGGAGAGTGTTTCATAGTCGTCGACGGTCGCCCAGGTCCGCACTATGACGTCGTTGATGGCCATATGGCGCTGAGCGCGGATGGCGGCATCGTTGTCTACAAGGCGACCAAGGGTCGCAAGCACTTTGTGGTTGCCAACGGCGTTGAAGGACCAGCGTATGACGAATCTGGGTTTCAAGGGTTCGGAAAGACCTCGACGCTCCTGAGTCCGGATGGCAAACATGTGGCATATGTGGCCACTAGGAATCAAATAGCACGCATGGTTGTAGACGGTCGTGAAGAGCCGGAATACGAGGGGATCGGGCATCACATGCCCAGGTTCAGCCCCGACGGCCGGCACATCGCGTACGTTGCCGAAGAACGGGTCGTTGTTTTTGACAGTGCCGAGTGCGCGAAATTCAAGAGAATCGTGGAAGACGCCGTTGCGTTTTCAGCCGATGGCAAGCTGCACATACTGGCTGTCAAGGACGACGGGTTGTATCGCGTGACCGTGGAAGCAGCGCAGTGAAGAGTTCGGGTCCAAGGCCGCGCGGGCAGGGTGGACACTGCCTACCGCAGCGTCGCGACCACCGATTACTGATTACCGATGACCGATCACCCACGACCTTACCCACGACACCTCTCTCCCCCATCCGCCCTCGCTCCGGTATCATTCCGCTCCATGAATCTCCCAACCATCCTCGTCACCGAAGGCTCCGACCCCACGCCTCTGGCCTGGCTCAAGGAACGCGCCAATGTCATCGAAATCTCCGCGACCCATCCGGACTTCGAGAAGCACCTGGCGCAGGCCGAGGGGCTGGTCGTGCGGACCTATACCCTCGTGACTCCCGCGTTTCTCGCCAAGGCGCCCAAGCTCAAAGTCGTCGGCCGCGGCGGCGTCGGGCTGGACAACATCGACATCGCGGCCTGCCGGGCGCGCGGCGTCGAGGTCGTCTACACGCCGGATGCCAACACGCGGGCCGTCGGCGACTTTATCTTCGGCTACATCCTCCAACTGCTCCGGCCGTGGTGCTTCTTCCGCGAACGCGCCTACGAGCCCAAGGAGTTCAAGCGCATCCGCGACGCCGTCCGCGGCCGGCAACTCGATGAACTGACCATCGGCATTCTCGGCATGGGCCGGGTCGGCCGGCGCGTCGGGCGGATCGCCACGCAGGGCTTTGACATGCGGGTCATCTACAACGACCTGCGCGATGTGGCCGCCGAACTCGACTTCAACGCCATCTCCGTCGAGAAGCCCGTGCTCTACAGCGAGTGCGATATCCTGACGATCCATGTGGACATGCGGCCGGAGAATCGCCATCTGGTCGGGCGGGAGCAGATCGCGATGATGAAGCCGGATGCGATTCTGATCAACGCCAGCCGGGGTGAGGTGCTGGATGCGGCGGCGCTGGCCGATGCGCTGCGGGCCAAGAAGCTCATCGGTGCTGCGCTGGATGTTTATGCGCCCGAGCCGCCGCCGGCGGATTTTCCACTGCTGGGGTTTGACAATGTTCTGTTGACGCCGCATCTGGCGTCGAGGACGAACACGGCGACGGAGAACATGAGCTGGGTCGTGCGGGATGTCCTGGAGGTCATCAACGGGCGCCGGCCGAAGTACCCGGCGCCGTGACGATCAGAACCACTGCTTTTTCTCAACGATGTACTGTTGGTAGAAATCAGCATCGCTTTTGGTCAGGTACATGATACCTTCGATGAGGCCGACCGGTCCCATGACTGCGGCCCCGAAGCCGCAGGAGAGAACGCTCACGCAGAGCATGATGGCGCCCGTCCCGGAGAATCCGAGAACAAACTTGTGGATTCCAAGGCCGCCGAAGAGGATGCCCATGAGGCCGGCCAGGATCTTCTTGCTGTTGACATCGGCCTGATTGTAGGCCGGCGCGCTGGTCATCGGGGATGCGTATTGCATCGACGGCGGCGGTGGCGGCGGCGGGAAACCCGGGCCTGGCGGGACCGGCGGGCCGAACAGCGGCGACAGTTCCGGCACGCTCGACGCCGGCTGCCAATCGGCCATCCCTTCCGTCCACACCAGCATCTCCGGACGCACGCCCTGTCCGCGCAGTTCCTCGAGCGTAAACGGTCCCTTGCGGTCATTGCCTGCGGCGAAGTAGTAGCTGCTCACGGGGTTCTCCTTCTTCTTGATCCGAACGATTATGCCATGCGGCCATCGAACCGCAATGCCAATCGTCTGCCGGTTCCAAAGATGCGGCCAATTTAGAACACAGCCGGAATGACCTCCATGGTTGCTCAATTGGTTGGCATGGGCAAGTAATCTCGCCCGTGCCACTCCGCAGAACGCCCCCGGCGGACTGAATTGCCTGCCAGGGGCGTCAGGTTCTGTGTGCGGCCGCGTGTAAGCCGAATTCTGTTCCCGGGCCTTGCGGCACGGGGGCGTGTCATTTCTCTGGGCCCGCCGTTGCCGACGGGCTCAAGCAACCTACCCGCGAAGCATCGCCCCGGACAAGGGCCTGCTCCGCCTATTTGGTCTTGCTGCCGGTGGGGTTTACCCTGCCGCCGATGTCACCATCGACGCGGTGCGCTCTTACCGCACCTTTTCACCCTTGCCGGCCGTCCCGAAAGACGGCTTGGGCGGTGTGTTTTCTGTGGCACTTTCCGTCGGCTTGAGCGGGCGTTGCCGCCTGCCTGTTCCGCCTCGCCGTTAGCGAGCACCGTGTCCTGCGCAGTTCGGCACGCGGGTCACGGCCATGGGTCTACCCGTACTTTTTGGCAAACCATGTATTTGTAGCCGCGATCAACGATCGCGGCTACAGGCAGCATTTGCCAGAAAAGACGGGCACACGCCACGGCCATTAACCCGAGGCATGAACTATTCCCAAATCCGCTGCTTCCGCGTAGTCTTCTCCGAGCATGTTCCCTTGGTTCAAGAACGTCCCCAGGGTCGAAGCGCGGGCCGCTTTCATCTCGCTTGGCGTGGGCATCCTTCTGCTCAGCGTGAAGTTCACCGCGTACTTTCTCACCGGGTCGGCCGCGGTCTTCTCCGACGCAGTCGAGTCAATCGTGAATGTGCTCGCATCCACCGGCGCGGTCTGGGCCCTGAGCCTGGCGCATACTCCGGCCGACGCCGATCATCCGTATGGCCACGGCAAGGCCGAGTTTCTGTCGGCCGGTTTCGAGGGAGGGATGATCCTGCTTGCCGGCGTGGTGATGACCTTCAAGGCGATGGACACGCTGTTCCTGCACCCGGCGGAGATGGAGAAACTCGGGATCGGCGTGGTGTTGCTGGTGGTCGCGGTGTTCGTCAACGGCGGTATCGGGATTTACCTGGTCCGGCTGGGCACAACGACCGGGGCCCTCTCGCTCGAGGCGGATGGCCAGCACCTGATGAGCGATGCGGTTACGTCGTTCGTTGCGGCAGTCTCGCTGCTGGTCATGAGTTTCACCAGGTGGCGCTGGCTGGACCCGGCGGGCGCGCTGGTCATCGCGGCGTATATTTCCCGGATCGGCATCCGCCTGCTCCGGCGATCGGCCGCCGGCCTGATGGACGAACAGGACATGAACCACGAGCGAACAACGAGGCGGATTCTCGACACGCACGTCGGTCGGAACGGAACTCAGCCCCGCATCTGCGGCTACCACAAGTTGCGACATCGCCACAGCGGAAGATACGTCTGGGTTGACGTGCATTTCACCGTCGCCGCCGGCTTGAGCGTCCGCGAGGGACACGAAATCGCCTCGGTGATTGAGGGCGAGATCGAGCGCAAGCTCGGCCAGGCTGACGCCACGGCGCATATCGAGCCGTGTCCCGGCTGCGAGTTGTGCCGCGTCGAGTCACGACAATGCCAGGGCCATCGCATCTAGTGCTGCCGGTGCCCTCACCGGCAGGTTCGTCCCTCAGTCTTCCACCAGTGAGGGCACCAGCGGCACTCTCCGCAGTCAAGCACGATCGCCTTGGCCGCAATGCTGGCAAGTACAAGGATTTACGAACACTCCGAAACGGAGCCTGGCGGCCGTCGTCTCTATTGGATGTCAGAGGGCAGTTCGTATCGTGCGCCAAGCCACGCCGCCGTCTTTCCGCTGTTGGAGTGTCAGGAGCCGGCACTATCGGACCTGGGGCGATTCCGGCGGTATCGCAGGCGGACTTTGAATGTTCCGCATTTTAGGTTAGCTTGATGTTGTATTCTCTGCTCTGCCGGCGCAAGCAGTCATCTTTTCTAACAGGAGCCCAACCCATGTCTATCCGTGCCGCTCATCGCCATGGCGTCGTCTGCCAGGCCGTGCTTGAGTCCCTCGAAACACGCACTCTGCTCACCAACACCGCACCGGTTCTCGACCCCATCCCCGCGGTTGCCATGGTCGCACCAACTGCCACCACACAATTGCCCAAGACGATCCAGGTGCCGCTGACGGCCACGGATGCGGACGGGAATGCGCTCACCTACACCGTTACCAGTTCCAATTCGGACATCGTTCCGATCATGCATGCCAGCGATCCGTTCCTGAAGATGACGGTGCAGTTCGGCGCCGGCGTGCAAGAGGTTCAGACCCTCACGGCCGCTGCCGTCGCGACGGCCGGGACGTATACGCTGTCCTTCGACGGCAACACCACCACGGCCCTGGCGTTCAATGCCAGCGTCGCGGACGTGCAGGCGGCGTTGCAGTTGCTGCCCGGTCTCTCGAGCGTGGTCGTCAGCGGCAATCCGCTGAGCGTCGCCGGCGGGATGATCTTCACGTTCCCCGCGAGCATGGGCAACGTCGACATGCTCACCATCGGCGCCACGGCCATGACTCCCACCACCGGCTACACGGTGGCCGAAACCACCCGGGGCATTGTCCCCGGGGCCACGGGCGACATGTATCTCCTGCTCTACAAGGATTGGGCGCCCTTCACCGTGCAGACCATCACCGGTTTCCTCGACGCCGGCTTCTACAACAACCTCACGTTCCACCGCGTCCTCAAGGGCTTCATGGCCCAGGGTGGCGACCCCGCCGGCGACGGAACCGGCGGCCCGGGCTTCCAGTTCAAGGATGAGTTCAACCAGAACCTGATCTTCTCCAATCGCGGCCAGCTTGCCATGGCCAACTCCGGCGCCGACACCAATGGCTCGCAGTTCTTCATCACCGACGCTCCCTATCGCTCAGGCGACTTCACCTACACGATCTGGGGCCAGCTCGTGCGCGGATTCGATACCTACGACGGTATCGTCGATTCTCCCGTGACGGATTCCACCAATGGCACGCCCACGCCGGCCGGCTCCCTCAAGATCCTCTCGGCCTCGATCGCTCCCGACCTCACCGACACCGCCATCACGCTCTCGGCCAGGAAGGCCGGCACTGCCACCATCACGGTGACCGTCAACGACGGCCACGGCGGAACCGATGTCAAGACGTTCACGGTCACCGCGACCGCCGACACCACCAACGATCCGCCGATCATGAAGAACCTCACCGATCTCTACACGCCGGTGAATCAACCCATCACCATACCGCTGGCCGCCACGGATCTCGAGCACGACGCCCTGTCGTTCGACGCGGCCGTCACCGACAGTCCGGCGCACGCCACACTCATCAAGAGCGGCTCGACTGTGACCGTGGTTCCCGACGAGGGGTACACGGGAGTGATCAACCTGATTGCCGGCGTCAGCCGCTCGAGTTCGTTCGACACCGAGCGAATCACCATCTCCGTCGGCGGAAAGCCGATCCACGCCAAGGCGCTCGGCTTCTCCGCTGTGGCCGGCGCCGCGCGCACGGCCTACGTCACCACCTTCACTTGCGACGACACGACCCTTGGTGCCGGCAGCTTCACCGCCACCATCAACTGGGGCGATGGCACCACGCCTCTGGGCACCGGGGACATCGTCAAGAGCGGTTCCTTGTATTACGTGACCGGCACACACACCTATGTCAATCCCGGCGAGTATCCGCTCACCGTGACTGTCACCCAGAGCGCGCTGGCCCTGCAGACGGGCTCGGTCACCTCGGTACGGACGCTGGCCGAAGTCGCCGCCGCCCCGCAGGCCGCCGCAACCGCGACGATCATCAACGCGGGCGTGCCTGTCGTCGCGAGGCAGAATGTCTCGTTCTGGCAGTGGGGCTCGGTCGCCAGCACCGCCGCGACGCTTTCGGCAACCGTCAACTGTGGCGATGGCACGGCGGCGGCCGCCCTCAAGCTGAACGCCAACCGCAATTTCCAACTGGTCCACATCTACAAGAAGACCGGCAAGTTCAACATCACCATCACGGTCAACGACGGCAGCGGCACGCCGGCCGTGCAGCGACTGCTCGCCACCGTGCTCGCCGCTGGTCCCAAGGCCGTGGTGAGCGGTGATAAGTCCGGCATCACCGGCCAGACCCGCAGTTTCAACCTCAGTCCCAGCGATGCCGGCTCAAGCATCCCGGCAGGCAACTACTGGTACAGCATCAACTGGGGTGATGGCACCGCGACCCAGACCACGACCATCGGCACGGCCGGGCTGGCCCATCAATACTGGAAGACCGGCACGTTCAACACCACCGTCCGCATTTACGATGCCTGGGGCGACACCGGCGCCGTCGTCACTTATCCAGTCACCATCGCCAACGCCATGCTCGAACCCGACCCGTTCAACACCAAGAACAAGGCCCTGTTCATCGGCGGCACCCAGGGCAACGACAAGATCAACGTCGGCATTGGCACCACGGGCATTGCTGTTACGGTCAACGGCAACGCCGTCGGCCAGTTCCTGCCCACCGGGTTCCTCTACATCTGGGGCTATGATGGCAACGACAACATCGCCGTGAACTCCAGGCTCCAGAGCATCACCTCGATGTACGGCGGCGCCGGCAACGACACGCTCACGGGCGGGGCGGGCTACACCATCCTGGTCGGCGGCGACGGCAACGACACCCTCAAGGGCGGCGCGAACCGAAGCATCCTCATCGGCGGCGCTGGTACCGACAGACTCGTCGGGCAGGGGAATGACGATGTGCTCGTCGGCGGGACGACCAACTGGGACAATAGCCCGGTCGCCCTCATCTATCTGCTGGCCGAGTGGGTGCAGAGCACAGCCTACGCCACGCGCGTGAGCCATCTGAGCGGCACCACCGGCGGCCAGAACGCCGGAGTCTATCTGGAAGATTACACGGATAACACCAGCACCCTCCAGCAGACCGTCTTCGATGATGGCGTACCGGACACCCTCACCGGCGGCGCCGGCAACGACTGGTTCGTCGCCAACCAGACCACCGTGGTCGCGGACGCGGCCAAGAAGGACGTCATCACGGACGCGACGACAACTGAGACGGCACAGATTCTTAACGTGCTGACGTAACCTGTTTGCCGCGAACCGATGCGACGCAGCGAATGGGCCGCAGTCGTCTGCGGCCCATTCGCATGGAATACGGGTCTGCCCGTTCATATTGGCAACCCGCCTG
>JBEKVL010000572.1:0-4739 GCA_049514055.1 Tepidisphaeraceae bacterium
TCGTGTACCCCCCAAGACCCCCTGCGGACCCCTGAAAATACGAGTTGATTCGCTACAATAGTGATTATTGAACCGGACACTACTGTGTCCGCTTCTCGAACTTTGCCGTGGGCCGCGGCAGGTCCGCCGACGCCGAGGTGGTCGCTGCCGGCGGGTTCTTCCCTGACATCGGCAAAGCGGGCCAGTCCATCGACGAAGTCCGCCTGGTTGCCGAACGCATGTTCTACCTGCTCAAGCGCTATCCGACGCTGCTGCAATGGCAGGCGACGGCGATGAAGGACGATTTCATCGCCACGCCCGAGGTGGGCAAGGCCCTCACCGACGTGCATCGCCTGACCGACCAGGTCGAGCAACTGCCGCAGCACGTTGCGGCCGAGCGCCAAGCCGTTCTCACCGCGTTCGATGACCGGCTGAAGATCGCGGATGCTGGGCTGAGCAAGCTCAGAGGCGCCTTGACAGATGCCAACCGGACCGGCAAGACGCTCGACAAACTTCTGAAGACGGCCGACTCCATCTTTACTCGCTTCGATGCGTGGGACCGCTGGGCCGACGGCCAGCCGGGGCATCGCGATTTCGACGCGCGCGAATACACGGAGGGGATAAAGCAACTGGCTGTGGCGGCGGGGAAGATGAACGATTTGATGAAGGCGTCGAACGAACTGCTCACATCATCGGAGTGGGGCCGCCGGATGGGGCAGGTGAGCGAATCCGCCGACGGCCGGATAAACATGGCATCCGAGCAAAGCCAGCGGGTGGTGAACGCCGCCTTCTGGCGGATGTGCCTGGCGATCGGCGTGTTCTTTGTGATGCTCACCCTCTATCGGCTCGCAACACACCTGCTTGCGCGGCGGCTCAGGATCACCGGGGAAAGCACCGGCGAACCGAACGCGAGCGGCGGGAACGGCGGGCACGTACGGCGATCCGCTCACGCCGTGGGCCGAGGAGGGTTATCCTGATGACGCGACAGCTATTGATGTTCTCGGCCCTGCTCGTCCTCGGCTTGATAACGAGTTGTTCCGCGTCGCGAACCGGCACGGGACCGGGCGTACCCGGGGAAACGGCCCTTGCGCGGCCGGGATCCAAGGGCAGCGATGGGGTTCACTCCGATGCACAACCCCCGCACACGCCTGGAGAAGGCCCCCCGGGAAAGATCACCAGCGTCGGGGACTCCACGACAACGAACCTGGTGGCGCGCGCCGCGGCAGAATTCCGGCGGGCGTACCCCGACGTGAAGGTGCAGGCCACGGCGGGCCTGGCACCCATCGGCCTCAAGGCACTTCTGGAAGGTCGGGCCGACATCGTGCCGATGAGCCGGGCACTCACACCTGCGGAAATCGCGGACTTCCAGAAGCAATACGGCTATCCGCCCGCCCAGATCAAAGTGGCCGCCGATGCCTTGGCGATCTACGTCGAAAAGAGCAATCCCGTGCCCGGGCTGACGCTCGGGCAGTTGGACGGGATCTTCTCCCGGACGCCGCACGGAAGTGGGACTCTGATCGAGACCTGGGGCCAGGTCGGCCTCACGGAAGAGTGGGCCAATCGCCCGATCACACTATACGGCTACGATCCGGCCGATGGGGTCAACCAGACATTCCGGCAACAGGTGCTGAATGGTGGCGAGTACCGGCTGTCATTGCGGGTTGAACTGACGGGCTCGGCAATCGTCCAGGACATCGCCGCCGACCCGGAAGCCCTCGGGTGTGCCAGCATCTTCTTCGCGGCCAAGCGGGTGCGGGCGGTTCCGTTGGCCGGAACTGACGGTCAATTCTACGCGCCGACGGCCGAGAACGTCCGCGCGCATAAGTACCCGCTGCGCCGATTCCTGTATGTGTGCGTGAACAAGCCCCCGAAGGGGCCGCTGAGTGGCCCCACGGCGGAGTTCGTGCGGTTCCTGCTCTCCCGCGAGGGGCAGGAGATTGTTGTCGCCGGCGGCAACATCCCGCTCAATGCGGCGACAGTGGAAGAAGGACGGCGGGCACTGGATTGACCCTTGCGGTCTTTCCGGCCCACCTGCTTGCCGCGATTCAGATGTCGTGTCTTTTCTTCGTTTCGCGGTAGAGCGGCGACTCGAACAGGGTGAAGACAATGATCTCTTCTCCGGTGGTCGTGCTGATATCGTGGTGCAGGCTGACCACCTTGACGCCGGTGACCTCCTGCACCATCGCCTCCATGATCGGTCGGGCCGTTTCGATCAGGTGGGTGCGGACTTGCTTGAGCAGGTCTCTGCCCTTCTCGGCCGCGAGCGCTTTGACCAGGTGCTGTTCGGCTGCGGTCAATACGCTCTGGAGGCGGACGATCAGGAGATCATCGATCAGGTGGGCGCGGATGTCCTTGGGACCGCGGCCCATGTAATCCTGCTCGAAGCGGCTGACTCCGTCGCAGATGGCAGCTTCGATTTCTCCCTGCGTTTTCATGAGAACAATAATGATACACGAGCCAAGCCCGGTAAAAAAGAGACCCAATTGCCTTTTCCCTGTCTGCTGCCTGAGGCTGGTGCTTGTGACCGCTTCGTTACTGATCGGATGCGCCCAGGCCCCGTTGGACTACCCGCGTACAGCCAGTTGGGCGCTTTCAAATCCCCAGGAAACCCGAATCGCCAGGGACCTTGGGCCGCGTCTGGCTGCCCATCCGGCGCAATCCGGCTTCCACCTCCTGCCCAACGGCCCGGATGCGCTGGTCGCCAGGCTCGCCTTGATCGATGCGGCGGAGCGAACGGTCGATTCGCAGTGCTTCATTCTCGAGGACGACTTGGTCGGCAATCTCCTTCTGGGCCGCGTGCTGGCGGCCGCCCAGCGCGGCGTCAGAGTACGGCTTCTGGTTGACGACTGGAACCAGCGGGGACACGATCGGCGCCTGGCGTGGCTGGGCGCGCAACCGAACATCCTGATCCGGCTGTTCAACCCGGCCGGCAGCCCCCGCTGGTGCTCGCTCACCCGGCCGCTCCACTATCTGTTCGGGCCGCAACGGGTTCTCAAGCGGATGCACAACAAGGTGTTTATAGTCGATAATACCGTCGCGATTGTGGGCGGACGCAACATCGCCGACGGGTACTTCGCGGCCAGTGACGATTACAACTTCGGCGACATAGACATCCTTGCGGCCGGGCCGATCGCCGGGCAGGTGTCGGTTGCCTTCGATGAGTTCTGGAACGACCCCCTGGCGATTCCCATCGAGGCGTTCGTGTCCCGGGAAGACACGGCCGGATATGCTCTGGAAACACGCCGCAAGCTCGAAGCGAGCCGGACCGCTGCGCTGTCCTCGCCGTACGCCTGTTATCTGCTCGGATCCGAACCGGCGAAGCTTCTCGAAATCGGACGCCTTGCGCTCACCTGGGCGGAGGGCGAGGTTGTGTACGACCGGCCGGGCAAGATCCTCACCTCCATCGATGAGAACCCGCCGGCCTACATGGTTTTCAAGCTCAGGGAGATCTTCGATGCGGCCAGGACGGAAGCGCTGGTGATTTCGCCGTATTTCGTGCCGGGTGATTTCGGCATGGAACGTTTCCGGCAGATGCGCAGCCGCGGTGCCGCCGTGAAGGTATTGACCAACTCCCTGTCCTCAACCGATGAGATTGCCCCGCACGCAGCGTACGAGAAGTATCGCACCGACCTGCTCCGCTGTGGCGTGGAACTATACGAACTGCGATCGGAACCGGATCGCCGCGGCAAGGACCGGAGCGATCATGAAGGCGCCTCGGCCGGCGCCGGGCTGCACGCCAAGTGCCTGATCGTTGATCGGAACGTGATCTTCGTCGGTTCCTTCAACCTCGACCCCCGTTCGGTTCTGATGGACACGCAGAACGGCATCGTCGTCCGAAGCGACGAGTTGGCGACGCAGTTGGCCGCCGTCTTCGCCAAGCGCACATCCGCCGCCTACGCCTACCGCGTGCGCTTCCTGGGCGACTTGCGAGGAAACAACGACAGCAGGCTCGTGTGGATCGACGACATAGCAGGAAAGGCAGTCCACTACTCGGACGAACCCATGACCGGACCCGGTCGCCGGATCAAGGCATGGTTCATGAGCTGGATGGTGCCGGAGGCATGGCTGTGATTGCTGCATTCTGCTTCTCGTCTCGACAAATCCCCACAATTCCTTTGCTTATGGCCTGCTCGGTCTCTATTATGAAGTACTCGGCTGATTTTCCGCACCGGTTTGGATCGGTCGTGCGAAAGATCGGTCGAGATTGTCGGATGACTAGATGAAGGGTAACCCGGACGTGCCGGGAGACCCGTTAACGAGTAAGCCGACGTGATTGAGTGCTTTAAGAGCATTCGGTTACGTCGGCTTTTTCTTGTTTCTACTTTGCTGTGGAACGGTCAGCAACGACATGGAACCAGAGGTGCCATCGGTACACCTCCGGACGCTGGCAGTCACGCGATCACGATGGCGCGCACGAGCAACAACGGGATCGACGATGACCATCCTGGCTCTCGCCGGGACACGACCCTTTGAAAGGAACTTATGAGATCACGAATACGGAACATGTGGCAACACGGCGTCATCGCATCGGTCCTGGCAGTCACGGTGCTTGCCTGGACGATTCCCGGCCAGGCGCAGAACGCTCCGGCGCTGCCGGCCCAGGAACAGCCCGAGGTTCTCACCCGCGGCCCGGTGCATGAGGCCTTTGCCGAACCGGTGAACCTGGACTTTCAGGCTGGCGTCGTGGCCCCGGTCCAGCCGCCGGCCAACATCGCGGAAATTCCGCCGGCAGACAGGCCGGCGGGCGACCACTTCGTCTG
>JBEKVL010000573.1:0-4733 GCA_049514055.1 Tepidisphaeraceae bacterium
ATACAGTGTCAAGCATCCCGAGTTGCGCCAGCTCTACGAGCAGGCGAAACTCCTGCTCCATGACTGCGCGCAGACGAGCTTCGAGCACCGGCAGCGCCACCACAACTCCCTGGCCGACCGCCTGGCGAACCTGGCCATGGATCGCCGGGGCGAGGTTACCGAGGCCGACGATTCCGACCTTCCGCCCGACGAGCCGGCGTCGTCAACAACCTGGTGCTGTGATCGGTGCGGTTGCGAGATCGCGGTGCGGAAGCCTTCGATGGTGAGTGCTCGGCGGCAGAATGCCTTCGTCTGCGTTTGTGGTGTGCCAATGCGCGCGGAGTAGCTCATCCCTCACCTGGCATCGCCGAGGCACACGACGCGCCCCTCCTGCGTCGTCAGGAACAAACGCCCCTCGGCGACGGCGAGCGAGTCCCACGCCGGCGGCGGAACCTGGGTCTCGCCGAGTATCCCGCCGGTGTCGCTGTTGGCGATCGCCAGGCGGCCCGGCGCACTCACCATGCACAGCGATTTCCCCGCCAGCACCATCGCGGCAATCGGCTGTTTCCCCGCCGAGACGTCGAACGGATTGACCGCCCATACAGCCCCGCGAGCCAGGCGCTGGCTCTGCCAGAGGTCGCCGCCGGTCTTGGCGCCGGCGTAGGTCTTCCAGCCTGCGAACCATTCCGTGTCGAATCTCTCGCTGCCATCAGGCTCAAAGTCGCGACGGAAGACGTTGTGCCGGTCCTGTGAGCAACTGAAAACCGTGTTGTCGCGGAAGACCACCAGCGGCCTGACAAACGGCCGCTCCCGCGATTGTTCCGACTCGTTGCGAGGCGCATACGACCACGTCCCGCGCGGGACAAACACGCTCGACTTGCCGGTATCGACCTGCGCAAAACCGCTCCTGGCCTTAAGCGTCATATCGCCCGTGGCGCGATCGAACAGCCAGCGCGACATGGCCACCGACCTGCCCTCCACCTGCAGGAGATCGAAATTGTCGAATTCCAGCCCCGATGAGCCGTAGAAGTTCTTCTGCGGCACGGTGTGCAGGCGTTTCTGCCAGCGGACCTTGCCCGTCGCCGGGTTCACCGCGAAGACAAAAACGCCGCCGTCGGCCAGCGGATGCCGGCCCGCGGCGAAGTAGGCGACATTGTCGGCCACCAGCACGCTTCCCGGAACCGGCCAGGGCGATTCCAACTGGCCGTAGGCGATGATCCGTTCGTCCGTGGGCGCGGCCCGCAGACGCCACACCAGCCCGCCGTCGTCCGCCCGCAGGCAGTACACCCAGCCGCTCTTGCAGCCGAACAGGCACAAGCCGCGATGGATCGTCGGGGCGGTGTCCACCCGGCCGGTGGCGGTGAAGGTCCAGCACGGCTGGCCCGTGCGGGCGTCCATTGCGATAACCTGATGTGCATCTGGACGAGTTACGTAGATCATCCCATGTGCTACGACCGGCGGACCCACGGGGCTGCGGATGTAGAAGTTGTCGCGCCAGTCCTGGGCGATCGGGCCAACAGGCCGTTCGCCGATCGTTGCGGTCCAGAGGACCCTGGGTTGGGCTGGTATCGTGTCCGGCGTGCTCCCGCTTCGCTGCGCGTCATGCCGGTAGGCAGGCCATTGGCTCGCGGGGTCTTCTGGCCGGACCCTGTCCGGCGCCCGGGCGTCGCCCGGTTCGGGTGAGAACTTGAGCTTGTCCCAGTCCGGGGTCGCGACGGGATGCCCGCCGGCCAGGGCCGCGTAGTCGCGGAGCATCGGCCAGCAGATGCAATGCTTGGGAAACGTGTAGATCAGCCCGTTGGCCGGAACCACGCCGGCATCCCGGCTGCACGCCTGCTTGGTGATCTGACTGGCGAGGATCTTGCCGGTTACCAGATCGGTGAGATCCATTTCGCCGGAAAAGAGATACCTGTTGGTGGCCACCGGCGGGAAACAGTGGACGTTGGGCGCGGCCATGGTTCGCTTGACCTCGCCGCTGCGGGGATCCATGCCCACGACATGTTTGGCTTCCAGCACCCATACCAGGTCGCCGATGAACATGGCCCTGGCCTGCTGCTTGTGCGCTGCGCCGGGGATGTACTCCCGGGCCCAGAGCGACTTTCCATCGGCGGCGTCAACCATCTGCAGGACGTTCCCGGCCTTCTCATCCGTGAGAGTTGAATCTTCGCAAGCCAGCAGACCCTTGTGAGCGGTGAGCCGCCGCACTTTAGGCAACCAGTCGAGCGCCGCTTGCTGCCAGCGAATCGCGCCCGTGGCAAGGTCGCGGCAGCTCAACATATTCTCCTGCGGCTTCTTCGGATCGCCGTGGACGTAATAGACCCGGCCGTCCGCCGCGACGGCGCAGCGAACCGACGGGGCAGCCTGTTTCCACACCAGCTTCGCGGTCTGCACATCCAGCACATGGATCGCATCCCTGTTGATGGAGAGAACGGAATTGCCGGCGACGAGAATCTCCGTCGGCACCCCGGCGTCGGGATAGGTGCGGACAAGCGTTCCCGTGGCGCTGTCCAGTGCCTGGAGTTTGTTGTCCGACCAGACCAGCAGCAGGTCTGGGGTGGCGATGGGCAGGACGGTGCTGCCGACGGTCTGGCCGAACCCGCCGCGAGCAGGCGAGGGAGTCAGCTTCTCCTCCCAAAGCCGCAGACCGTTGAAGGCGTCGCGGGCATAGGCGCCGCCGAAGAACGCCCGGCCGCCCGCGGTGACGAAATTGCTGATCTCCTGCTGCGGCCCGGCCACCCAGCGAATCCGGCGCGGCACCGAAACCTCGTCCGTTGACACTGCGTTGCCATCGGCCCCGTGGCGGGGGTGAGACCATGCGTCCACATTGGCAGGCCAGGGCTTGCTGGCCATGTGCCATGCCGAAGTGCCGACAACGTGAATCTCCGCGAGTCCGGCTGCGGCAAAGTCCGCCGGACGGGACGTCAGCAACACACCGCCCGGACGCAGGACGCGGGCGGCCTCGGCAATGGGAACGCTCGCACGATCACCAAAGACGATCACATTGGCCAGGTTCTCCGTATACGGGAGCCTGCCGTCGCGGCCGATCTGCTCGGCCGACGCCAGGCCGTAAAGATCGGCGTCGCGCAGGCTCTTGCGAACGGCATCCACAGTGACCTGGTCACCCTCGAGAACGTGAACCAGGAACCGGCCGGTGCGGGCCAGTTCGATTGGCGCCTGGCCATCGCGGCAGCCGACCATCACGCTCAGTCCCCCGGAGACGCCGAACGAGGCGTACAGTTTCTCCGGCGCAGGCACGGACTGCGCACGGACGGAGACGTCGCTTACCGACAGCGCGATCGTGACGAGAAGGCCGAGCAGAAAGTAACGCATGACCATAGCCTATCCCTGCGGGCGACTGTCCTCAAGCCAGTCTCGTGGTCATCATCGCATCGACTTTCTCGCGGATGATCTGCTCCGACCCCGCGACCGAGAGGACATCGCACTCGCTGCCCAGCACGAACGGGTGGCCGGTGGCACGCATGCGGCCGGCGATCTCCCGCGTCAATTCCCGCACCTTCGACACCGGCATCTCGGTGTCGGAGTAGAATTTCTTGGTCGGCAGGTTGCCGTAAAGCACGATCGACTCCGGCACCAGCTTTGCATCCTCCCACAGCCGGCGGGAACTGCCCAGGCTCAGCATCACCGGATCGAGCGCGGTGAACGCCTTGAGCATCTGGTCCGTGATCTCGCCGCAGCAATGGAAGATCAGGTCCACGCCGCGCGAGTCCAGCATCGCCTTGATCCGCCGGTTGAATGCCATCGCGTAGCGCTCGAAGATGTCCGCCCCGGCCGCGAGCTGGTTGGGTGAGAAATACGCCTTGTTGGCGGCCGGTTCGGCCACGAGGATCGCCCTGGCTCCCGCGTCGATCTGCAAATTGATCGCGTGGAGGATCGTGGCGATGGCCAGTTCGAGCGTTTGCTCGACGGTGTGGATTTCCGGATCGTCGGCCGCCGTAGCGCCTGAGCCGGCCATGAAAACCGGCGTGATCGGATCGAGCAGCAGCTTGCTCATCAGCGAGAACGGCCCGATGCTCATGCCGACGGGCACGAGGTCCGGCGCGGCCGAGGCGACGCGGGCGACGGCCCGCACGTTGGCCGAGAGTCGCGGCGTGATCTTTGCTTCCAGCGACGTCTTCAGTCGCGCCGGGGCATCGTCGGCCGGAGGCGCTGTGAACTGATATATCTCGGCCTGCTCGGCCGGGATTCCGAGCGCCGCCAGCAGTTCGGCCTTCTCGATCATGAGGTCCATGAGATGAATGGCCAGCGGCGTGTCATATCGCCGGGCCGATTCGATGAGTACATCGCCGAGCCGCTCGCCGTCGAGCAGGATGGCCCCCTGATCGGGCTTCTCCCGCAGCACGAGGTCCGTGCCAATGGGCATTCGCAGGTTGCGTCGGGCGAGGTCGTGGTAATACTGTCGGCTCATACGGTTCTCCGGGGAGGGAGGATGCAAAATACAGGTGCGTCGGACTCGACACAAGGTCGGAGAGGACGAGATTATGCTGCGTGAGGCCACGTCGTGGGTGCAGGCACCTTCCTCGCATGTGATCGCGACGCTCCAGAGGGGCCGCAATCCCCAGATCCAGATCCGACTCAACAAAGCGGGCTCTTCGCCAACTGCCTGCGGACTGGTGATCAGAATCTGGCAAGCCTGACGCCACGCGCCCGCCCATTTGGCCCATGCCGCACCAGCACATACAATACGCCTCAGAGGTCACGCACGGATGCAACCATCACGCCGCTGGATCATCACC
>JBEKVL010000574.1:0-4730 GCA_049514055.1 Tepidisphaeraceae bacterium
ATCCTCTACGCCGGGGCCGGCTTCCTGCTCGTTCGCCGCGAGGTGTATCAGACGCTGCAGGAGAAACTCAAACTGCCGGTGTGCAACGAGCGTTTCGGCCGGCCGATGGTGCCGTTCTTCCAACCCATGGCCTGCGAGAGTGAAGGCGGCCATTGGTATTTGGCCGAGGACTACGCCTTCTGCGAGCGCGCGCGACGGTGCGGCTTGAAGATCATGGCCGACACCACGATTCGCCTCTGGCACTACGGCACCTACGGCTACGCCTGGGAAGACGCCGGCGTAGACCGCCCGCGACATGCCACGTTCACCCTCAACTTCGGCGGCAAGGCGGGGAAGTAGATGGAAGGTGTTCGGCATAGATGCTCGGCGGGCGGGTGTTCGGGTTCAAGGAATGGGGCGGGTGCGTAGTTCAAGAGTTCAAGGATTCACAGGCCGCGATCGGCGATCAAGGCTACAGGGGCGGGATGTGGGTGATGGTGATCTTTCGGGTGCGCGGGGAGGTGGAGACCAAGGAGACGTTGACGCGGGAGTCAGGGAGAAGGGACTCTACGCGGGCGGGCCACTCGATGACGACCAGGCCCCCCTGCTCGAGTAGTTCGGGAAAGCCGATGGCGTCGAAGTCCTCGGACCCGTGGACGCGGTAGGCGTCGAGGTGATAGACGGCGAGTTTGGGAGTGGGGTAGATGTTCAACAGGACGTAGGTAGGGGACGAGACGGCGCGGGGGTTGCCACCCAGGGCGCGCACCAGGCCACGGACGAACTGGGTCTTGCCGGCGCCGAGATCACCGTAGAGAGCGACACAGTCGCCGGGAGAAAGCTGGATTGCAAGTTCGCCGGCGATGGCTTCGGTTTCGGCGACACTGTGGGAGAGACGGGCGGGGAGTCTGTGGGGAGGGATCATGGCCGGGTTTCTCCGAGGGCGCCGCGGAGGCGGCCGGCGGAAGCAACCAGACGCTGGCGAGCGGCGTCGGCAGTGAGATCGGCCTTACGCATGAGAACGGCCAGTTTGACGTGGCCGCCGGCGGCATCGAGCGTGGTGACTGCCTCCTCGCGCGAGCAACCCGCGAGCATGCAGATGATGCGGGCGGCCCGGTCGCGAAGCTTGGTGTTGCTGGCTCGCAGGTCGACCATCAGGTTCTCGTAGACCTTGCCCAGCCGCACCATGCTGAGCGTGGAAATCATGTTGAGCACGAGCTTGGTGGCCGTGCCGGCCTTGAGTCGCGTCGAGCCGGTGACGACTTCCGGGCCGGTCAGCGGGCGAATGACGACATCGACACTGGCTTCGCCGGGCACGGGTTGGACGCAGGAGAAGAAGATCGTGCCCGCGCCGAGTTCGATGGCCCGGCGGAGGGCGCCATGGACGTAAGGGGTGGTGCCGCCGCTGGCGATGCCCATGACCACATCGAGCGGGCCGACTCTGCGGGCGTCCATGTCGGCAGCGCCGCCTTCGGAGGAATCCTCAGCACCCTCTTTGGAACGGAACATCGCGTCGTTGCCGCCGGCCATGATGCCCTGGACCATTTCGGGATCGCAGCGGAAGGTCGGGGGGCATTCGGAGGCGTCGAGGACGCCCAGCCGGCCTGATGTGCCGGCGCCAACGTAAAAGAGCCGGCCGCCACGGCCAAGGTGATCGGCGACGAGCTGCACGGCGGCGGCGATCTGCTCTCTGACGGCCCCGACGGCCTGCACGGCGCGCAAATCCTGCTGGTGCATCATGTCGATGGCATCGGAGACCGAGAGCACATCGAGATCCATGGACTCGGGGAGGCGCTGTTCGGTGAGGAGATGGGAGCGCATTGGACTATCGGTTCCCGACCGGCATCATCATGGCTTCCTGCTGGTTGATATTGGGTTTGCCGAAGAGCTGCTTGGCTTCGCCAACCAGGTAGAAGCTGCCGGTGATGCAGATGAGGTCTTCCTTGGTGACCGCCCGCATGGCGATCTCCATGGCCGTCTTGAGGTTCGGTGCGACCTGGGCCATCTTGCCGTAAAGCTCGACATAACGGGCGGCCAGGTCGTCGGGGTCGGCGGTGCGGATGGAGTCGATCTTCGTAAAGATGACTTTGTCGGCCCCGCTGGTGATGCGGTCGAGCATGCCGGGAATGTCCTTGTCGGCACAGCAACCGAAGATGACCACCATGGAGTCGTAGGGAATGTGCTGGCCAATCGCCCGCATCATGGCGTCAATGCTGGCGGCGTTGTGCGCGCCGTCGACGACAATGCGCGGGGTCACGGCGATGATCTCCATGCGGCCGGGGATCGTGGTCCTGGCCAGGCCTTCCATGGCTTTGGTGTCGGTGATGTTGAAACCGCGGGCCTTGAGCTTGTCAAGGACCGACAGGGCCAGGCCGCAGTTGATGGCCTGATGCTCACCGACCAGCGGGACGGCCAGGTGCTCGAAACGGCTGGTTGGCGTGGTCAGGCAGATGCGGTTGTGGGGCCCCAGCATCCGGCTGGATTCGAAGCGATACGAGAACTCGATGGTCTTGCCGGTGATGTCAAGGGTGGTGCCGGCCTTGTCGGCCGCGTGCTTGATGACCTGCTCGACGGCGGGGTCCTGGAGAACCGTGACCACGGGCACGCCGGGCTTGATAATGCCGGCCTTTTCCTCGGCGATCTTGGCCAGTGTGTGCCCGAGCTGGGCCATGTGGTCTTTGGAGATGGAGGTGATGGCGCAGACTTCGGGCTTGATGACGTTCGTGGAGTCGAGCCGGCCGCCGAGGCCCGTCTCGACCACGGCGATGTCGATCTTCTGCTCGGCGAAATACTTGAAGGCGATGGCGGTGATGACGTCGAAGAAGGTGGGATTGGGCCGCATTCGCGGAACAAATCCGGACACCTGCCGGGTGAGCCGGGCCAGTTCGGCCTCGGGAATCAGTTCGCCATTGACCGCGATGCGCTCGCGCATGTCCAGCAGATGGGGCGAGGTGTAGAGCCCGACCTTGTATCCGCAGGCCCGGAGCATGGAAGCAAGCATGGCGCAAGTCGAGCCTTTGCCCTTGGTTCCGGCGACATGGATCGACTTGAAACTATCCTGCGGATTGCCCAGATGCTTGAGCAGCCGGCGCATGCGGTCGAGGTCGAAATTCTCGGATGTATAGCGCACGATGCGAAGACGCTCGTGGTCGGTCAGCGTGGCGAGAAACTTCAGGGCCTTGGCGTAACTATTTGACGCGGGTGGAACCGGGGCGGAGACGGTGGCCGGAACCGGAATTGGTCTGTCGTGGCCATGCGAGTTTGCCTTGGCCGGCCTGGTCGGCGCGTGGCTCGACTTCGCCGGCTTGTGCGACACCGCCGCCTTGCGGTGAGTATGCGTAGACGCAAGTTTGGATTTAGTTCGGATTGGCATGGCTAGAAGATTCTACTGATTTCTTGCGTGAATTTCAAATTGCAGGCGCAAACTTTTATCTGGGCTGTATTTATCGGGGATTGGATCGCGGCACGCCTGTTCGGATTCTGGTAGAGTCATGGAGAGCTGCAAGGTACGGAGTCTCGAACATGTGAACTACATCGAAGTGCCCGGCACGGGGCACCGCGCTGCCGCCGCTGGAGTGGCCGGGGAAGGCGCGGGACGCCTTGGAACTCCCGGCATTGATAACAGGTCCCATAACCTGCGTGAATTGCAAACACTGCACAGAAACCGCGTTCGTTGCCGATGTATAGGACGGACATTTAACGGGAGGTCCTGTATGCGCTATCTCCTTCTGCTTGTCGTTGCGGCCGCCTTGACGGGTTGCACCGGTGCCTTTGGCGTCGGAGGCGAGGATGGCGTGGGGCTCAAGTCCTCCGTCGGCATCGACGGGAAGATCGTCGAGATCGCCCCGGCCGATGGCAACGGAGATCCCAAGTAGCCTCTGTCTCCGGGAACCGGGATTCCCGCGCAGGAGTGTCTCTGATTCCTATCCTTCTTTTCCGGGTGTCGCCGTGGGTTTTGGCAATGGCCTGCTGCAGACGCCAGGGGTCGTCGCGGCGGTGATCCGCGACCAACGATCGCGCCTGCAAGTGGTCTACCGGGAATAAGGGCCACGTCCGGTGTTTCGGGCGCGGCAATTCTTCCGGGAGCGCCGGCGTCTCCGCCCGCCTAAACATGGGCGGCCGAGGACGGCCGCGCTCCCAGAAGCCGTCTCCCGGAAAAACTGCCATGTCCGCTGTTTCCGATCTTGTTCGGTATGCTTGACTCCCGCCGCGCCGTGGGCATGATGGTGACAGGAGAACAATCGAGTTCGGGTTTCATTCACATTAAGGAAGGTTTCCATGTCACAAACTCCTCCTCCGCCACCACAGGGTCAGTATCCGCCGCCTTCGCCGGGGCAGTTCCCGCCGCCGGGCCAGGTTCCTCCGGGCGCGTATTCGATGGCGCCGGCCAAGGCTGGCAACGGGATGGCCGTGGCCAGCCTGGTCTGCGGGTTTCTGTTCTGTATTCCGGCCATCACGGGTCTGCTCGCCGTGATCCTGGGCCTTGCGGGCTTTTCCAGGGGCAAAGACCCTCGCCGCGGCGGCCGGGGGATGGCGATGGCCGGGATCATCCTCGGCCTGATCAGTCTCGTCGCCTGGGGCGGCATTGGCTATTTCGGTTACTGGGTTGGGAGCCAGATGAAGGCATTCTTCGTGCCGGCAACCGGCCTCATTCAGACCCTCAGCGAGAATGATATTCCAGGCGCTCGTCAGTACGTCACAGCAGGCGTGAGCGATGCCGATCTCGCCAATGCGCAGCAGAAGTTCAGCGCGCT
>JBEKVL010000575.1:0-4719 GCA_049514055.1 Tepidisphaeraceae bacterium
ATCGGCTCGCAGGTCTTGCGTTTCAGGCCGCTGAGCAGCCCCTCCACCTCGATGGTGGCGTTCACTCGCTGCTCCTTGCGATAGAACAAGGGCAGGTAATGCTCGAGGAACTGCGTCAGATGGCGCTCACAATCTCGTACCACGGTTGTCGTCACCATGGTCCTCTCCAATAACACCACCGCCTCGGGATGTTCCAGAATCGACGTCTCGGTCCCTGCTTGCGTTCGTACGTCAAGTAATCGGCATACAACGACCGATAACTACAAAAGAAACGGTTACAGTATAAGTAAGAACCTCGACTTTATATCATTGTGGCCTGACAAAGGAAACCATGAATCACCGGCATACGAAAATCGGATTGTTCGGCATCGGGCTGGACGCCTACTGGCCGCAGTTTGCGGGGCTCAAGGAGCGGCTGGAAGGGTACCTGCGGGTTGTGGAAGGCCGGGTCGCCCGCCCTGGCGTCGAGGTGGTGAACCTTGGCCTGATCGACACCCCACCCAAGGCCATGGAGGCCGGGCACCAGTTCCGGCAGGCGGACGTGGACATCATTTTCCTTTACGTCACGACCTACGCCCTTTCCTCAACCGTTCTGCCCGTGGTGCAACGGGCGAAGGTGCCGGTGATCATCCTGAATCTTCAGCCAGCGGCGGCCATCGACTACGCCAGCTTCAACAAGATGGGCGACCGCACGCGCATGACCGGCGAATGGCTGGCCCATTGCGCCTCCTGCCCGGTACCGGAGATCGCCAATGTATTCAACCGCTGCCGCATCCAGTTCCACCAGATCACCGGGATGCTGGAGGACGACCCGGTCTGCTGGGGCGAGGTGGATGAGTGGATCGAGGCGGCCCGTGTGGCGAGTGTGATGTCGCACAACCGGCTCGGGCTGATGGGCCACTATTACGGGGGAATGCTCGACATCTACACCGACGTTACCCGCCAGTGCGCCTGTTTCGGCGGCCACATCGAGATGATCGAGGTCGATGAACTGGCCCACCTCCGCACGGGGGTCACTGATGCACAGATCATGGATCGCGTGCGGCTCTTCCGCGAGATGTTCGACGTGCAGGCCGACTGCTCGCAGCCAGAACTGGAGCGGGCGGCACGAACCTCGGTGGCGCTCGACCGGCTGGTGGGACTTCACGACCTGGGCTCGATGGCCTATTACTACATGGGCACCGGCAACGAGGCCAACGAGGATGCGATCAGCTCGATCATCCTGGGCAATTCGCTGCTGACGGCGCGAGGGGTTCCCGTGGCCGGGGAATACGAAGTCAAGAACGCGCAGGCGATGAAGATCATGGACAGCTTCGGCGTGGGCGGATCGTTCACGGAATACTACGCGATGGATTTCGACGACGATGTGGTGCTGATGGGCCACGACGGGCCGGGGCATATCGCCATCGCCCAGGGCAAGACCAAGGTCCGGCCGCTGGGCGTCTATCACGGCAAGGTCGGACGCGGCCTTTCGGTTGAGATGTCGGTCAAGCACGGGCCGGTGACGTTGCTGTCGGTGGTGGAGACGGTAGACGGCGGGCTGAAGCTGCTCGTGGCCGAGGCCGAGTCGGTGCCGGGTCCGATCCTGGAAATCGGCAACACCAACAGCCGGTATCGCTTCTCGATCGGCGCACGGAAGTTCGTCAACGAATGGAATCGGCATGGACCCGCACACCACTGCGCAGTCGGCGTCGGGCATATCGCCAGCAAGTTGGAGAAACTGGCGTTGCTACTGCAAATGGAGATGGTGCGGGTATGCTGAACGAGGAAACGAGGAAACACGCATGTCACCACGCATTCGCACATTCACGCAAGCGTTCACGTTTGCTTTCGCTCTCATCTTTCTATCGGCCGCCGGTCCCGAGCCTAGGCCGTTCATCCGCGACGTCCACGTCGGCTACCTCATGCAATACAACTTCCTCTCGCCGCGTCCCTACTGCTGGCCGGGAGCGGACGCCCCGCTCTCCGGCTGGGAGGTGGACAAGAGCGGCGGCACCTGGGCCTGCCAGCCCAGCTGTTATTACCCCGACGGCTTCGCCTTTCACAGCGATTGGTTCAAGCTCGTCGATACGAGTAAGACGGCCGCCGTGACCATCAAGCACCAGATCGCCCGGCAAACCAAAGGGAAACTCACACTCGAATTCCGCTTCAAACTGCCAACCCGGATGGACGGCGCGGCCTGGCAGTTGCGCGACCTGAAAGACGCGGCCATCAGCATCACCACGGTCGGCGAGAACATCTGCTACGACAGCCGCAACGGCACCCCGCTGCCTCTCCAGCCCTACGAGCCCGGCCGCGAATATGGTGTCAAGGTCGTGGCCGATCTCGCGGAGAAGACGGCCGACATCTACATTGACGGTGTATGCAAATCACCGGGCGCCGCGTTTCTGTACGACCTTCCATCCATAGACTATGTGTTGATTAAGACCGGCGACGCGGCCACGGGAGAGATGGTGATCGGCCCAGTCAATGTCCACACGGGATATGCGGTCAACGAGACGTTTGCGGCCAGCACCCAGGGATTTTTCCGGGCAGGCAATCCATATGGCGACGCTTCCGTGGAACGATTTGAATGCTCCAGCGGACCCGATGTCCTCAGTCTTAAGCTTTCCGGCACACCGAACGAACGCACCAGCAGATCATGGAGTTTCGCGGACACGGCCAGGAAGACTGTTTTCGAATGGCGTTTCCTGCTGCCCGAGAAATGCGATGGTGTGAGAGCCCGCATGGGTCGCGGTGAGACATCCGGTGTTGAGATTGTGACGGCCGGCGGCGACCTCTGCTATACGGATGCCCAGGGCAAGGCCATGCCGATCGTCCGCAATTACCGGAGCAACCTCTGGTACATGGTCAAGCTTGTCGCCGATCCGAAATCAGGAACGGCCGACGTCCACGTCAATGGGAAACGTGTGGCGGAGAAAGCAACGTTTGCCAATAGCCTCGAGAGATTCCGATACGTCCAATTCGACACGCCAGCCATCATGTGGATCGACGACATCCTCGTCTACCCCTGGGAAGACTACCCCGCCGACTATGTGCCAACGCCCAAGCCCGTCGCGGTCAAGAATGACTATCTGCTGGGCGCGCAAAGCTGCAATCTCTGGCGCGAAGGCAACTCGTATGCCGGCTGGGACTACGTCTATCCGCATCGCGCCAAACGCGAGCCGTATCTCGGCTGGTACGACGAGGGCCATCCCGAGGAGACCGACTGGGAAATCAAGTGGCAGGTGGAGCACGGCATCGGATTCGAGATGCACTGCTGGTATCGGCCGAACAACGCGGTCAACCATCCGATCAAGGACGGCGTGCTCGACCAGGGGATCATCAAGGGCCTGTTCAACGCCCGCTACAGCAATCTGGCTAAGTTCGCCATTATGTGTACCGATGAAGGCGCCTGCGAAACCAACCCGAAGGACTGGCGGGAGAACATCATCCCCTATTGGATCGAATATTTCTTCAAAGACCCGCGCTACCTGAAGATCGGCGGCAAGCCGGTGCTGTCAATCTATCACCTGGGAAACTGGCAGCGGATGTTCGGCGGCGCGGAGGGCTCGCGCCAAGCGATCGGGGTCTTGCGCGAGGAGATGGTCAAGGCCGGTTTTCCCGGCATCATCGTCTTGATGGAACATCGCGGGGCCGACGCCAAAGTCATGCGGGCGATGAAGGAAATGGGCATCGATTACTGCTACGCCTACACCTGGGGTACGCCGGATGCCGGCGTCCAGCGGCGGAAGAACGTGGCGCAACGCGATGCGGCCGCCGCCACCGGATTCAACATGCTGCCCATCATCGCCATGTGCTGGGACCGCGAGGCCTGGGGCGTACACGACGTCGGATTGACGCCTCTGAAAGACTACACGACACTGGCCCAGTGGACGAGGGACGACCTCATGCCCTCGCTCCCGGCCGACTCGCTGGGACGGCGCGTGGTCATGCTCCCCAACTGGAACGAGTTCGGCGAAGGGCATTTCCTGATGCCCTCGACGCTGGCCGGATTCGGCTATCTGGATGCCCTTCGCGACGTCTTCACCGTCGGCGGAGCGCATGAGGATCTGCGGCCGACGGAGCAACAGAAGCGGCGGTTTGGCGTGTTGTATCCCAAGGATTGAGACGTTCTCTTTCCAACACAATCCCGTTAGACTTCATCGCGAAGGGAGACCGATGAGAACACGCCAACTCCGCATTGCCGCCATCGTGTTATCCGCCGTATTGTCATCCGTGGTCACGCAGACAGCCGCGATGGCCCAGGCAATAACCGGCTCGCCGTATCCGTCCCACGCCGTGCCGCGACTGGCCGGGGAGACGATCAAGGGCCTGCCGGCCGTCACGGGGCGGATCCATGTCGATCAGTTCGGCTATCTGCCCGAGGCTCAGAAAGTCGCGGTGATCAGCGATCCACAGAAGGGGTACAACGCGGGCGACAAATACACGCCCGGCAATGAGTTGGAGGTGCGCCGCAAATCCAACGGGCAGCCGGCGTTCAAAGGCTCGCCGACGCCATGGAACAACGGCGCCGTGCATGAGGATTCCGGCGATCGCGGCTGGTGGTTTGACTTCAGCTCGCTCAAGGAACCCGGCGAATACTACATTTACGACACATCCACCAAGCTGCGTTCGCCGGTCTTCAAGATCGCCCGGAATGTCTATCAACCCGTGTTGCGGGCGGCGGTGCGGATGTTCTACTTCCAGCGGGAAGCGGTGCCGATCGAGAAGAAATAC
>JBEKVL010000576.1:0-6964 GCA_049514055.1 Tepidisphaeraceae bacterium
TACGCCCTGACCTGCTACACGGTCTGGGGGCTGATACCGGCGTATTTCAAGCTGCTGGCCGGAATGCAGCCGCTGCACATCCTGGCGCATCGCGTCTTCTGGTCGGTACTCGTCCTGCTTCCGCTCATCAGCCGCCGCAGGCTCTGGGGCGAAGTGCGGGCGGCCTTCGCCAGCCGCCGTGTCCTCCTGGAACTGGCCGCCTCGACGCTGTTCATACCCGTCAATTGGTTCACCTTCGTCTACGCCATTTCCATCGCCCAGGTGATGGAGACCAGCCTCGGTTACTACATCAACCCGCTCGTGTCGGTCGCCATGGGCGTCGTGCTGCTCAAGGAACGTATGCGGCCGGGCCAGATCGCGGCCATCGCGCTGGGCCTCAGCGCCGTCGCCATCCTCACCATCTCCACCGGCCGGGTGCCGGTCCTGGCGCTGGTGATGGCGTTCTCCTTCGCGTTCTACGGTTATGTGCGAAAACTCGCCCATGTCTCGCCGCTGGCCGGGCTGTTTGTCGAGACGCTGCTGCTGTTCCCGGCCGCGACGGTCGGCGTGCTCGTCTGGACCGCGCCGGCCATGCCGCAGTATGTCCCCGCGATCGCCACTGCCCCCCTGCTCGGCCCGGTCGCCCGTGCGACCATCCTCGTGGCCTCGGGCGTGGTGACCGCCATACCGCTGCTCTGGTTTGCCAATGCCACCAAGCGCCTGCCACTGGTCATGATCGGCCTGATGCAGTACCTCGCTCCCACAATCTCGTTCCTTCAGGCACTCCTGCTCTTCCACGAACGGTTCACGCCGGCGCGGAAGATCGCCTTCCCGTTGATCTGGGTTGCACTGTTGGTCTTCTCGATCGACTCAATCCGGGCCAGCCGCCACACGGCGGCCGTGCACGAGCCCGACGAGCCGGTGTGACAAGCAGGGCCAGCGTCCTCGCTGGCCTTGTGTGGCGAATGGCGCGTTGTGGCGTAGAGGAGTGGCCGGCGAGGACGCTGGCCCTGCTTTGTGCCATCTGCGTACTACACATTTAGGCTTCGCCTGTCGCTGCCTTCTTCTTCGCCACACGCTTCGCCTTGGCGACTCTCGCCCTCGCGGGCTTCGCCTCGACCGCTTCAACCACCGGCGCGGGTGTCGCAGTGTCCATCTCGATCCCGAACACATCCGCGATCTGATCGGCCGCGATGGTCTGCTTGCCTTTGCCGCCGGTGCGGGTGATCGCCTCGACGCTCCCGGCCTGATCGATCAGCTCGGTGTGGTCCACCTTGCGCAGCGTGAAGAATATCTCCGGCTGCTCGTCGAGCCGCGCGCCCACGCCGTAGAGCACGGCCGCCAGGTGCTTGCACATGTAGGCGCCGTCGGGACAGGAGCACTCCATGGAAATCTCCTTGGGCGACGGAAACAGGCCATCCTCGCGATGGGTGATGATCTCCATCACGCCGCCGGAGAGCTTGCCCTGGAGCAGTTCGATCATCGACGCGACCTTGCCGGCGCACTGCGTCTTGATCGTCTGCCACTTCTTCTTGTCCAGCGGCTTGATCTCGATCTCGATGTCGTACACCTCCGACCCGCTGACCATGGCGGTGATCTTCCCCGGGGCGATCTGCAGGTCGATCACCGAGCCGTTGCGCACGTAGGTCCGGCCACGCGGCAAACGGTTGGCGTAGTCGCTGTAGGACTCGAGATGGTCGCACCATCCCTTGCCCCAGAACGTCGTGGCAATCTTCTTGCTCGCCAGCTTCACGGGCGAAATCTTCCGGCCCTTCTTCGCCAGTTTGGCAACCAACGCCTCGGCGTTTCTGCGACGATCCGCAACGCGTACATATGGTTTGAAATCCCAGTATCTCATCTTCAGTCCTCTGGGCGATCAGGTCTCCGTCGCCCGGTTGATATCCAGCGACACAAAACGCAGTAATTCCTTGTCGTTCATCTCCGTCAGCATTTTCTCGCCGCCGCCATCCAGCAGGTCACTGGCCATGCCGGACTTCTCGGCGATCAACGCGTCGATCTTCTCCTCGACTGTACCACGGCAGACGAACTTGTGAACCAGCACGTTCTTCTTCTGCCCGATGCGGAAGGCCCGGTCGGTCGCCTGGTTCTCGACGGCCGGGTTCCACCACCGGTCGAAGTGTATCACATGCGACGCCGCTGTCAGGTTCAATCCCGTGCCGCCGGCTTTAATCGAGAGCACGAAGAACGGCGGCCCGTCGTCGCGCTGGAACGCGTCCACCAGTTCCCGCCGCTTGCCCACGGCCGTCTGCCCGTGCCGAAAATCTTCTCGAGGTATTCCGCCAGCGGCGCCGTGATCTCGCGGAACTGCGTGAACACCAGCGCCTTTTCCTGCCGCTCGGCCAGTTCCTCGCAGATTTCGCTGAGCCGGCCGAATTTGCCGCTGTCGTCAGGCTCATACGAACCGTCGGCCAGCCACTGCGCCGGGTGGTTGCAGATCTGTTTCAGCCGCATGAGATACGCCAGCACCACGCCGCGACGCTGGATTCCTTCGAGGCTCTTGAGCTGCTCTTCTAGCTCGCGCACCGCCTGCTCGTACAACGCGGCCTGCTTGCGGCTGAGCCCGCAGAAGGCCTTCACCTCGGTCTTGTCGGGCAGGTCGGCGATGATGCTCTTGTCGGTCTTGAGCCGCCGCAGAATGTACGGCCGGACCAGCGCCCGCAGCGGGCCATACGGGTTGTGCTCGCGGGTGGCCAGTTGCTTGGCGAAACGGGCGAATGCCTTGGCACCGCCGAGCAACCCCGGATTGAGGAAATCGAACAGCGACCAGAGGTCCGACAGCCGATTCTCCACAGGCGTGCCGGTCAGCACGACCCGGCCGCTCGCCTTGAGCTGCTTCACCATCCGCGTCTGCTTCGAGCCCGAGTTCTTGATGGCCTGCGCCTCGTCGAGAATCACCAGCCGCCACGAGCGCGCCCGCATCCACTCCTGACGCAGGATCATGCCGTAGGTGGTGATCACCAGGTCGCGGCCGGCCAGTGCGGCCTCAGATGGTTCGCCTTCCGCCGGCATTTCCTGCTCGGACGGATGGGCGATGAACACCGACAGCGACGGCGAGAACCGCGCGATCTCCGCCTTCCAGTTGGCGATCAGCGACGCCGGGGCGACCAGCAGGCTCGGCAGTTGCGATTTGGGGACGGGACTGTTTTCGCAAGATGCGCCCGAAAATCGGGAACCGTCATCCCGAGCGTACTCGCGAGGGATCTGGCTTTGGACTCCAGGGCCAGATTCTTCGCGAGTACGCTCAGAATGACCCTTCCGCGACAGCGGCTCATCCAAGTCCGGCGTAGCTTTCGCCGCCCGCTTCATGTGCAGCAGCATTGCCAGCACCTGGATCGTCTTGCCCAGGCCCATGTCATCGGCCAGACACGCCCCCAGCCCCAGCCGCGTCATGAACGACAACCAACTCATGCCGACGCGCTGATATGGTCGGAGTAGCGCGTGCAAATCCGCCGGCGCTTCCTGGAGCATCGACTGCGGGTTGCGCAGCTCGGCCAGCGTCTCTTCCAGCCATTTACCGGGAGTCACGCCCGCCCAGGCCTGAGTTGTTTCGGCCGCCACCTCGGCCTGCCCTTCGCCCAGGTTCGCCCCGGCCAGAAGCCGCATGCCCTGGAAGAACGAAATGCCATCGTGCCGCGCCTGCTGCTCCACCGTTTTCCAGTGGTTCAGCGCCTCGGCCAGTTTCTCGCGGTCCACTTCCACCCATTGCCCGCGCAGCGGCACGAGTCCGCCCGACGACGTCAGGATCGCCTGCAACTCCGCTTCCGTCAGCGGCTGCCCGTCCACCGTCACTCCCACCGAGAAATCCAGCATCGCATCCGCGCCCAGTTTGCTCTTGCGCTTGTCGCCGATCTTCACGCTGACCATCGCCCGCGACGGCCGCCGGGCCTTCCACCAGTCCGGCACGCGGACCACGATGCCGCTCTCCTCGAACACCGGAATCGCCTGGAGAAACGCAAACGCCTCGCGTGGCGACCAGGCCAGCGGATGGTACACATCGCCCGATTCGACAAGCTGCTTCGCCAACTCGTTCTGCTCGGCCGCCCGCTGGATCGGCGTCAGCAGGGACAGCAATGCCGGGCGGTTCTTGGTCCCGGCATATTCCTCGAGCGCCTTGGCCAGCGGCAGATGCTGCAGTTTCGCCTGCGCCGACAGTCGCTTGGCATACGTCGCCATGAACGCGAATGGATTGGCCGGGTCGCGCTTGTTCTCGGCCAGGTGGAAGGTGACGCGACCCACGAGACGCCAGAGCGGATTTTTGTCGCGAAGATATGCCTGCACCCCGCCGGCACAGGCACGGACTTCCGACCGCACCAGCACGTCCAGTTCCGTCCACCACGCCCCCAGCGTCTCGCCGCTGAGATACTCCATGCCCTTCATCGGCGGGGCCTGAAACGAGAGCATGGCGAGTTCTTCAGGGCCTGGCGCGGCAATCTCCGGCACCTCGCCACCCTCGAGCGCCGGCGTGTGGCAAAGCCGCGTGAGATACATCCCGGCGAAATCGCGGGCGAAGGCGAACGGCGCAGGCAGGGTGCTTTGAAGTTCAACTGTCGCCAGATGCAGCAGACCTGTGGCGAGACTTACCGAGAACGCTTTGCCGATGCGCTCAGCCGCAGCGCCGGCAAGATCGCCCGCGTTGGGGTCAGCCGATTCTTCCACGAGCAATCGGCCGTGAGGAGAGATGACCAAGCTGAATGCCATAGGGGCCTTTGCCGGGAGGCAGTGTAGGGTCCGCTTCAGCGGACGCGGTATCGCGTATCCACGGTTTTCGCGTCCGCTGAAGCGGACCCTACGGGACAATTACTTCGCCGTCGGCTGTGTCGTCGGCGGTGCATAGCCATCGGCGTACGTGATCTTCGCGCTATCGCGCAGCCCGCTCACGTATTTCTGCACGATCTCCTGCCCCTTCTGCTGCTTGAGAAAGGTCTGTAGCCGTTCCTTGATCTCGGCCATTGGCACCGCGCCCGCGTCGTTGTGCTTCTCGACCTTGATGATGTGATAGCCGAAACTGGTTTCCACGATCGGCCCGATCTCCCCGGTCTTCTGCGAGAACGCGGCCTTGTCGAACGGCGGCACCATCTGCCCGCGCGGGAAGTCTTCGTACAGGCCGCCGTTTTCCTTGCTGCCGGGGTCATCCGAGTTGGCCGCACAGATCTTGGCGAAATCGCCGCCCTTGACGAGTTGTTCGCGCAGGCCTTCGGCCTTCTTCTTCTTCTCCGCCTTTTTTGCATCGTCATCGCCGGGCGCGAAACTCACGAGAATGTGCCGGGCCGATACTGTTTCCTCGCGCTTGAACTGCTCGGGATGTTCCGTATAAAACTTCGTCACCTCTTCGTCGGACGCCGTCGCGCTCTTGGTCTCCTGATCCAGCAGTTTCTCAATCCGCATGCTGTCGGCCATCTGCTGGTTGAAATCCTTCACCGAAATGCCCACGCGGCCGAGCATGGCCTCCAGCGTTTCGCCGGACGGGTTGTTCTTGAGCAGATCGTCGATCGACTTCTTCAGTTCCTCATCGCTGACGGCGATCTTGCGATCGACGGCCGCCTGAAGCAGAAGCTGTTTGCTCACCAGATTCTGCATGGCCCGCTGGCGCATCTGGGGAAGCATCTGGGCCATCTGTTCCGGCGGAATCTGCCGGGCGTACCGCGACTGCAACCCGCGCATCTCCTGATCGAAATCGGAAGACGAGAGAGCCTTGCCGTTTACGGTCACAACCGTCGCCGCGGCAGGCTTGGTCGCGGGTTGGGTTGCCGGGGCCGGCGCGGCCGCATCGGCAGCGCAGGCGGAAAAGCCAAATCCCGCGCAGAGCGCGGTGGCCAGAATCAGGTTCCTGGAAGAGATGAGCGACATCGACGTTATACCTTTCTGGGTGGAGGATGAAAGCGTGGTACGTTAGTAACTGTCTGGCCGCCGTCAAGCGCTGTAGCCGCGATGGGTCATCGCGGCAGGGCGTTCGCACGTAGTAGGTCCGACGCCCTCGTCGGCCGTCTTTGCGCAATCGGGGAAGGCCGACGAGGGCGTCGGCCCCACTTGTTCGCGACCTTATCCTCCACATGCAATTGTCCTGGACCATCGTGGCACGGAACCGCGATCGACGATCGCGGCCATAGGTGGTTGTCCCGCGATGGCGCCTGGCGTACTATTCTCGGCCATGTCAGAAGAAAACCCCACGGAACAGGTTCAGGAAGACATCCACCACCACGCCCACGGCACCAGCGAGAAATGGATCGGCTGGGCCGCCCTGACCGCCGCCCTCTTCGCCGCCCTGGCGGCCATCTGCGGCTCGCTGGCCAGCAACCGCCAGACGGAATCTACGCGCGAGTTGATCGAGGCCAACGACCTCTGGGGCCAGTATCAGGCCAAAAGCATCAAGGCCAACGTGTTGCAGACCAAGATCGACCTGCTGACGGCCTTCGAGAAACCGGTGCCGCACAACGCGGCCGAAAAGCGGGCGGAATACGACAAGGAAATGGCCGAGATCCGGAAGGACGCAGAGCACGCCCGCGACAGTTCGAAAGTAAACCTGCGCATCCACGAGTCCACCGAGCGCGGCGTCACCCTGCTACACATCGCCATCGCCGTCGTGGCTATCTCCGTACTCACCCGTCGCAAACCGTTCTGGGTGCTGTCCATGATCTTCGGCCTGGCCGGTATCGCCTTCGCGATTCAAGGGCTGTTGCAGCACTCGTGACAGTCCTGATGACGCATCATGTCACGCGGTGGCAGCGATTCCGCACGAGTACGCCCGCCAGGCCTGGCTGGCGCTGATTTGGGCCGCTTTTGACGGGCGGAGCAGATTCGCATTCGATTTTCCTCGACTCCGGGCCGCTAATATGACATAATTATATTATGACAGTCAGAAAGCCAGCCTTTCGGGCGGGCATGGCAGCGCCGGAACGCGCCCTCCGCTCCAAACTCACCCAGATCGTCGCCGGCCAGGGGATCATCCGCGGCACCCTCCTGGACC
>JBEKVL010000577.1:0-4707 GCA_049514055.1 Tepidisphaeraceae bacterium
GACGAGGATGCAGGGGTCGTGGTCCTGGGGATATTGGAAGGTGAATGTGGAGCCGACGGCGATGTCGTCGAGGGAAACAAGCTTGCGGATCGGCGGCCGGCCGCGACGGCGGCGGACGAAGTTCTGCGTCGCGATCCACAACTGCCCGACAACGAAGGCGAGGCTGGTGAGGATGAGGAACTTGGTGAAATCGCGCCGGGCGACGTAGTTGTCCTGCGGGCAGTCGATGGGAAAGTCGAGTCGCCAGGCGGATTCGCCGCAGCATCCGCCGGGCGTGGCGCCGGGCGGGCTGCTGGAATCAAGAATGCCGGGCTGGTTCATGGCTTACACCTCCACTTCGGCAAAGGGGTCTTCGACTGCGCCCGGCGCAGCAGGTTGGGGCTGGCTCCCCAGGACGTTCAGGGCAACGCTGCGCGGGCGGGCTGCTTCCTCTATGGCGGCGGTCACGTCAATGTGGGGACGGGCGGCGACTTGGCGCGGAACCATCATGTTCACCTTGGTGACAATGGTCTGGTTCCCGAATTGAAAGCGATTGGTTGGCCGGGACATGGGACGAATTTGCTCGATCTGCTCCCGCGTGCCGAAGTACAATGCTTGGCTGGGGCAGACCGTGGCGCACATGGGCCGCTTGCCGACGGACGTGCGGTCGTAGCACATGTCGCACTTCATCATCAGCTTCAGATCGGGGTACACCTCGGGGACGCCAAAGGGGCAGGCGAGCACGCAGTTGCCGCAGGCGATGCAGCGCGGCTTGCGGGCGCTCTGCACGACGCCGTCCTCGGTACGCTTGATGGCATCGGCCGGGCAGACTTCGGCGCAGGTGGGGCGTTCGCAGTGCATGCACACCACGGGGACGGTCTGCACGCTGTGAGTCCGGTCGACGTACTCCAGGTGGATCATCGAGTGGCCGCGGTGCGTGTCGCACTCGCTGCAGGCCTGCACGCACGCCTGGCAACCGATGCAGCGGTTGGGGTCGACGAAGAATTCCATGTGGCTGGGCATAGACATAGGCTTCTCGCGGCGGTCACTGCTGGGGCTCAAGCTGACTGGCGTATTCCGGCGGCCCGGCGGCCTTGCGGACGCGGCAGGCACACGCCTTATATTCGGGGATCTTGGATACGGGATCCTGGGCGGCGATGGTCAACTGGTTGGCGCTTTTCTTGCCGGCCCAGTGATAGGGGATGAAGATGGTGTCGGGGCGGATGGTGGTAACGACCATGGCCTTGAGCGTGATGGTGCCGCGGCGGGTTTCGGCGGTGGTCCAGTCGCCGTCGCTGATGCCAAGTTTTTCTGCCAGGCGCGGGTGGATCTCGATACGCGGCTCGGGATATTGCGCCACCAGCGGGGCGATGCGCCGGGTCTGTGTGCCGGACAGGAACTGGCTGACCACGCGGCCGGTGGTGAGCATGATCGGATACTCCGCATCCACATCCTCCGGCGGCGCGATGTAGGGGGCGACATTGAAATGGGCTCTCCCGTCAGGGAAGTAGAATGGTCCCGCGCCCTTGGCAATCGGATTCCAGCTTCCCGGTTCGAAGAGGCGGGGCGTGCCGGGGTGATCGATGGCTTGGCCAGTCTGGGGGTCCTGGCTGTAGCAGGGCCAGAAGACGCCGTAGTTCTTCTCGATCTTGTCGTAAGTGACGCCGGAATAATCGGCGATGCCGCCGCGGCTGGCGATCCGCAGTTCCTCGAAGATCTCGCGCGGCGAGTTGAACGTGAAACCATGGGTGCGGCCCAGTGCGGCGGCGATGTCCTGGATGATCTTCCAATCCTCGCGGGCCTCGCCGGGGCAGTCGACCGCCTTGTTGATCTTGATGATGCGCCCCTCCACCTGCGTGACGGTGCCTTCATCCTCCTCCTGCAGACTGCCCGGCAGGACGATGTCGGCGTAGCGGGCCGTATCGTTCAGGAAGAAGTCGATCACGCAACAGAACTCCAACTTCTCCAGGCAGCGGGTGATGAACGAGTTGTCCGGGAGCGAGACGATGGGGTTGAAACAGAGCATCAGCAGCCCCTTGATCTCGCCCGCGTCGATCTTGCGGAACATCTCGTAGGCGTCGACTCCGGGGCCGGGAATGTCCGCTTCATTCACGCCCCAGACGCCCGCGATGTACTTGCGGTGCTCGGGGTTGCTGATGTCGCGGAGCCCGGGGAGTTGGTCACACTTCTGCCCATGCTCGCGTCCGCCCTGCCCGTTGGCCTGGCCGACGATGGTGCCGTAGCCGCTGTCCGGGCGGCCGATGCGCCCGGAGGCGAGCACGAGATTGATGGAACCCAGCACGTTGTTGACGCCGTTGGCGTGGTGCTCGATGCCGCGGGCGTGGAAGAGGAAGCTGGACTTGGCGCGGCCCCACCACTCGGCCGCCTGGCGGATGGAACGCTCGGGAACGCCGGTGACCTCGGCCGTGCGCTGCGGCGTCCACTGGCGGCAGTACTCGGCGAGTTTGTCGAAGCCGACGGTGTGCCGGTCGATGAAGGCGTGGTCGAGCCAGTCATGCTCGATCATCAGTTGCAGCACGCCGGCGAAGAGGGCGGCGTCGCGGCCCGGCTTGATGGGGAGAAAGAGGTCGCAGGTGCGGGCGATGGGGGTGATGCGCGGATCCTGGATGATGATGCGCGCACCCGCTTCACGGGCCTGCCAGAGATAGTTGGTGGTGATGGGCGCACATTCGGCGACGTTGGAGCCGGCGACCCAGATGACCTCGGCGCCGAGCATGTCGGCCCAGGGACTGGTGACGCGGTCGATGCCGAAGGCTTTCTTGTTGCCGGCGCCGGCGCTGACCATGCAGAGCCGCCCGTTATAGTCGATGTAGGGGGTCTTGAGACAAACGCGGGCAAACTTGCCCATCAGGTATGCCTTCTCGGTGGTGAGGCTGGCGCCACTAAGGACGCCGACGGCGGAATTCCCATGCGCATTCTGGAGTCGCTGGATCTCGGCGGCGACGCGGGCAATGGCGTCGGCGTATGGCATGGCACTGAATCCACCGGCGGCCGCGGGATCACGTTTCAGCGCGGTCAGCAGGCGGTCGGGGTGGGCGCCCTGCAGATAGCGCTTGACTCCCTTGGGGCAGAGCATGCCGCGGTTGAAGGGGAAATCCTCCCAGGGCTCAAAGCCGATGACGGTGTTGTCGCGGACCTTGAGCTGGATGCCGCACTGCTGGCCGCAGAAACAGCAATGAGTCTTGACGAGCTTCTCGGCCTCGATGGATGTGGAGAGGCGCACGGCGCTGGAAGTGGAGAGATGAGGTCCGAACTGGTGGGTGATCTGCAGGGAATCGACGGGGAGGTTGGCCATGGGATTATTCCTCGTGCTCCGGTTGTTCAATGCGAGCCTGAAGGCGCTGGCCGAGTTGCTCGTTCCAGAGGGCGCTCTGTGCCAGTCCGAAGAGGGCGCGGCGGCACCTGGGGCAGATGTGCTGGTAGTGGTCCGCCGGTGCGGGCTGGTCGATCTCGTAGGTGAATCCGAGCTGCCGCTGGACGGTGGTCAGGTCGGCGATCATCATGGCCGAGGCGTAGGGCTGGCCGCAGCGGGCACAGGTCGCCTGGGCGCTTGCTTCACCGAGATCCTGATAGAAGCTGACGCCAAGTTGGGCGGGGCGCTGAAACAGGTGGAAGAACTTTCCGAAAGGGAGCCAGAGCAGGGTGAAGATGACGGTGATGGCGTGGAGGATGGCAAGAAAGTCGTAGGCGTAGCCTTTGAGCCATGTGTAGCTGGCCGTGAGCATGAGTCCGGTGATGCTGATGGCGAAGAGGAGGACGAGCGGCAGAAGGTCCTCGCCGAACTGCTGAACGGCCTCGGCACCGCGGTCAGCCATGCGTCGCCGCATGGCGAGCATCACTCCGGGGATGACCAGGAGTGCGGCCCAGACCAGGCCGTGAAAGACCATGAAGGCAAGGGCGGAATTGACGCGGAACTCGTTCAGGGCGAAGCCGAAAACGTGAACGCGGTAGGCGTGCAGGTCGCCGGGGACGGTCGTGAAATGGATCCAGCCGAAGACCAGCGGGAAGGTGATGGCCGTGGCGATGATACAGCCCCACATGATGAGCATATGGGCCGTGCCGCGGAGAACCCCACGGCGAAAGATGAAGCGGTTGAGAGCCACATCGGCCACGAGACGCTGTGCCAGCCGGCGGAGATTGGCCAGCAGGAAACGCGGGCGAAAGAACACCTGCCAGCCGCGGACCCAGTACATGCGTGTCGGCGGGCGCTGCAGCCACATGGAATAGCGATAGGCAATTCCAAAGGCAGCGAAGAGGGTGGCGAAGGTGTAGCCCACCAAGGCGGCGTCAAACTGCTGGAGATTGCGCGAGCCGGCGACGATCAGTGCGGCCAGCGCGCCCGATACAGCGAGCCCCCACGCGGCCGCTTTGGTTTTTGCCGGTATCATGCCTCGGTTTCTCCGTAACCGAACCTCGCCCAGGTCCAATTGTAGCGCCACGTCAGGCCCAGGAACAGCCGATTCTACCGTCGCCGGGAACGCGGGCATCCGAACCGCTCGCGATGTCTCCCGCGGCCGCCCATCCGCCGGTTCCACGCCGTATTAACTAGATAACTGGACATTTATATCGAGAATACGGGCATCATATTCAGATTTCTTGATCTCGTCGTCTCCGATGCGGTGAATTCCGCGTCGGCTTGGAATTGGAGTTGGCACTTTCTCTCTCGGCAACCGGGCATTGGCGGGGCCGAGTATCAATCAACAGGCA
>JBEKVL010000578.1:0-4703 GCA_049514055.1 Tepidisphaeraceae bacterium
GGCCAGGTCAACCGGCTGGTGCGTCATCTGAAGCGATTGGGTTGTGAGGTGGAAATCAAGCGAATGGCTGCCTGATCCGTGAGCACGGACTTTCAGAGCAGCGTACTCGCGAAACATCCGGTTTCGAAGTCCAAGGCCGGATTCTTCGCGAGTACGCTCAGAATGACCGTTCCGACATCTTCCGTTGCACGCGGGTGGGCCAACGGCCCGTGACGGCGCTGAACGACCCGAGGGCGTCGGCTGAGCCTCGACAGCCGCTTGCAACAGCGGTCGTGGACCCAGTTGGCCCGACCGCCTTCCAGCCGTACACTACCGCCCGTAATGTGGAAACTCCTCTTCAACGCCCTTTTGACGGGTCTGGTCGTGGCCGTCGTCAGCGAAATCGCCCGGCGGTTTCCGCGCGTCGGCTCGCTGGTGCTGACCATGCCCATCGTCATCCCCGCCGTGTTCGTGGTCATGTACTTGCGCGACCACAATCTGCCTCCGGTCTCGAAGCTAGCCAGGGAAACACTGTTCCTCATCCCGCTGGGATTGCCGTTCTTCATTCCCATGGCCTTCGCCTCTCGCCTGGGCCTGGGATTCTGGCCGGCCCTGGCGGCGGGGTTACTCATTGTCACCGCGACCGTTGGTATCTATCTGATGTTCGCCCCGAAGATGTGAAAGAACCGGCCATGGACACTCTCCTTCATCCGTCTTTGCCAAGCGGCTGCTCTTCCAGCCCCGTCCAGGGGCGAAAGATATTAGCCCACGACGTAAATCGTGGGAAAGAGGATGGCGTACGAAATCGGCAGCCCCGGAGGGGCGAAAGATACCTTCTGTCGCCCCTCCGGGGCTCATTAAACATCGATGTCGATTTCACCCATGGCTTACGCCATGGGCTAACATGTTTCACCCTTCCAGGGCTGAATACAGCCGGCACGAACAAGCGATCATCTCTGCCCTATGTGGTGACGCCATGACCGTCCTGCGGCTCATTCTCCTGTGCATCGCCTTGATTCTCGCCGTCGCCGCCGTCTACGCCGGGGCGGCCGCCGGGACGCTTCTCGCCGTCTGGCTTCTGGACGGCGGATTGTCGCTGTTGTGGACGGTCGCTGGCATCGGCGTGGGACTCTCGCTCCTGCGGCTGCTGCGACTGGAGACATCGGGCTCGCTGCGCTTCGCCTCGGCCGGCGGCCTTGGACTGGGGCTGCTCGGGTTGCTTGTACTCGGACTCGGCCTCGCCGGCTGGCTGTCGCGGCCGGTGCTGATGCTGCTGGCAGTTGCCGGGTTATGCGGCTGGCTGCCGGTGTTGCGCAGGCTCGACGGAGTCAGCATTCGCAGCATGATGCAAAGACGCCCGGCCGTCTGGGCCATTTGGCTCGTGCCGGCGGCGATGCTCGGTGTGGCGCTGGTGGCCGTCGCCATCCCGCCGGGACTTCTGTGGAACAGGCTTGGAGACCCGAACGCGTACGATGTGCTGGAATATCACCTGCAAGTGCCGCGCGAGTGGTACGAACTGGGCCGGATTGTCCCGCTGAAACACAACGCCTTCAGCTACTTTCCCTTCGGCATGGAGATGCACTTCCTGGCGATGATGCACCTCGCCGGCGGGCCGTGGGCCGGAATGTACGCGGCCCAGTTCATGTCGCTGGCACACACCGTCCTTGCGGCACTGGCGGTACATGGAGCGACCGTGGCCGCGATGGACCGTCGCGGAGGACCGCGGGACGCCGGCAAGCCGCGACCATCGACCGCGGCCACAGAAGGAGATTGCGCAGTGAGCGCGGTTCGTCGGCAGATCGCGGCCGCCATCGCCGTGGCCGCGCTGGTCGCCGTGCCCTGGACCGTGCTGCTGGGTACGATCGCGTACAATGAAGCCGGCCTGACCCTCTACGCCGCCCTGGCGATCGCCTGGACCATCCGGCAGGAAACGGCCTGGCGACAGTGGATCATCGGCGGCGCGTTCGCCGGGCTGGCATGCGGCTGCAAGTACACCGGCGCGCCAATGCTTCTGCTTTTGTGGCCGGCGGCGCTACTGGCCTCGGGAAACTGGCAGGCCGGGCGACTCAAGAGGATCGTGCTTTACTTCGCCGTCGGCATGGCGCTGTTCTCACCCTGGCTGGTGCGCAACCTGATCTGGACCGGCAATCCCGTTTTTCCGGAGGCGATGAAACTGCTGGGCCGGGCCCATTTCTCCGAAGAACAGGTCGAGCGGTGGGAGGCGGCACATTCGGTGACGGAAACACAACGGCCGGTCGCGGCACGCCTTGGGGCATTCTGGCGTGAAGTCATCATCGACGGCCGCTACGGCTACGTGCTTTGGCCCGCGGTGGCCGGGGCCATCATCTGCCTCTGGCGGAGGCGGGAAGCACGCGCGATGGCGATCTTCATAGCGCTGCTGGCGGTTTTCTGGATGGGCTTCACACACCTGCAAAGCCGGTTCTTTGCGATGGCAATTGTGCCGGCGGCGATTCTGGTGGGCATGCTCTGTGAACGCACGAGCGGCCGGTGGTGGGGCATCGGTGTGGGGCTGGTGTTGCCACTGCTGCCGGCGCCGTTCATTCCCGAGCCGAATCGGCAGGAGCAACACGGGCTTCCGGCGCCGCTCGTTCACCAGGCGCTTTGGCCGGCGGCGAAATTGCAGGCATTTGGGCTGGCAGACCTGTCGCAGTTTGACGGGGCCATCAAGACCCAATGCGAATCGGGCGGGAAGATCGCGCTGGCCGGTGACGCCAGGGCATTCCTTTACGTCGTGCCCATGGCCAGACTCCGTTTTCGGACGGTTTTCGACGTGGACCAGCGCCCGGGCGAGGACATCGTGGAGGCATGGCTCGGTGCCGATGCGGAGACCGTCCGCCGGGAGTGCCGGATAATCGTGGATCAAAACGAATTGCTGCGTTTTTCGCGGACTTACCGGTTTATCAAACTCTTGCCATAATGCGGACGCAACATTCCTGCGGCACTTCCGCCGGGCCGTTCGCAATCCGCGATGCCGCGGCGTCTTGTGGCATGGGTGTTAACCGCTTGCCGCAAATTTCCGATGCACTGGAGGTTTCCCGTGGCGTATGGCCTGGAAGGCGCATGAAAGGAACACGATTTATTCTTGTGGCAGCGGGATCGCTTCTGGCCGTGGCCACGGCCGGCGCGATGGTCGGCGTGCCGATCGTCGCCGGCGACAAGCCGCTGCGTGTGCTGGCCGTCGTGATTCCATGGGTGATCTGGGTCTGTATCTGCGCCGCGACGACGCTGATGATGTTCCTGCTGGTGAGGCTCCGCCGGCTGAACGACCGGATGGAGGAGTTTGCCAGGCGGCGACCGCTCGGCGTTCACCTCGACGAGGAAAACCGCACTGATGAGATCGGCCGGCTGGCCAGGGTGTTCAACGAATTCTCCAGCGCTGCCGGCGAACAGGTGCAAACGCTCCAGCATGCCAACGAGGAACTGACCCACAAGATCGAGCGACTGGCGCACGAGGCAAGGCACGATCCGCTGACCGGGCTGCCGAACCGGATGGTGCTCGAAGAGCAGACGGATCGGGCGCTGGCCGTGGGGCGACGCGACGGCAAGCCGGTGGCGCTGCTGCTCATCGACATCGATGGTTTCACGCGCGTGAACGATTCTCTCGGCCACGCCGCGGGCGACGAGCTGCTCTCACAGGTCGCCAGGCGCTTTGTTTCCTGCACCCGGGAGACGGACACGCTGACGCGTGTCGGCGCCGATGAATTCGCCGTGGTGCTGCCCTCCCTCCCGGAACCGAAGGTGGCCTGCCGCGTGGCACAAAAGCTCATGCGGGCCATGGAGAATCCGCTGACGATTCAGGGCCGTGAGTTGTTCGTGACCATCGCCGTCGGCATTGCCGTCCATCCGCAGGATGGCGAGGACGCCGGTTCCCTCACCCGAGCGGCCGACGCGGCCCTGTACCTCGCGAAACAGGCGGGCAGGAACCAGTTCCGCATGTTCGCCCAGAACATGAACGACGCCGCCGTGGAACGACTGGAAATGGAGACGCGCCTCCGACGGGCGATAGAGAACGACGAACTGTCCGTGGCGTACCAGCCCAAGATCGACCGGAACGGTGACATCATCGGGTTTGAGGCGCTGGCCCGGTGGAACAACCCCGTGCTCGGATCGATACCGCCGCTGAAGTTCGTCCCGCTGGCCGAGGAGTGCGGCCTGATCGCGTCGATCGGCGAGTGGATGCTCGAACAGGCGTGCCGGCAGATGGTGGACTGGCTGCATGGCGGCGTTGAGGCGGGCAGCGTGGCCGTCAATGCATCGGTCCGCCAGTTCTCGCAGCCGGGATTCGTGGGTTTTGTCGAACGCACCCTGAAAAAGACCGGACTGGACCCGCGAAGGCTGGAAATCGAGATCACCGAAAGCCTGCTGATGTCCGATCCGGAAGAGACCGCGGCCAAGTTGCAGAAACTGCGGGAACTGGGCGTGACCGTTGCCATCGACGACTTCGGGACGGGGTACTCGTCACTGGCGTACCTGCACCGGCTGCCGATTGACACTCTGAAGATCGACCGGTCGTTCGTGTGCAACATGGGCGAGAAGGCCGCGATCATCCGGACCATCGTCTCGCTGGCCAAGAGCCTGCAGATGCGGGTCGTGGCCGAGGGCGTGGAGACCATCGAGCAAAGGGAACTGCTGCTGCGGGCCGGCTGCGACGGCATGCAGGGATATTTGTTCGCCAAGCCGCTCGCGCCGGAAGAGGTCGTGTC
>JBEKVL010000579.1:0-4698 GCA_049514055.1 Tepidisphaeraceae bacterium
GGCGTTTCATACGCCGGCCGAGATTGAAGGGCTGACGCTGGAGAAGGTGCGTTTTGCCCGTCGCGGCGAGCACGAGCATGTGAAACTCGCCGACGTTCCGCCGCGGCTGTTCAGTGAGGTAATGCGGGATGTAGACCTGATCGTCAGCGTTGCGCATCGTGGCGCGGTCGATCCGGAGGCGTCGGCCAGCACGGTCGAACTTCGTGCTGCGCTGTTGCGCGAGACACTGGGCCTGCTGAAGTGCAGCAACGTCACGATCAAGGAGCCGCACATCCACATCAAGGGAACGCTGGCCGAATACAGCGTCCACATGGGCAGCGCCACCACGCACATGTTGCCGGGCGGCGTGCTTTTCATTGTGCCGGTGCATAGCCAGCATCGCGGGCGTCTCTTCCTGCCCTTTGCCGACGATGACCCCAAGACGGCCGAACTGATCAGCAAGGTCTTGTTGCTCGCCCGCGACCAGGAAATCCGCGACCCCAATCTGCTCGACCAGATTCGTTCGCGGCAATAGCAGCGTCAGCGTATGATGCCAAAGTGAATCGCCAGCCAGGCGGCCGCCGCCGTCAGAGCAAGCCCAATGGCGAGGCGCAGCAGACGACGGGTTCGGCGTGGTCGCAGCGCTTTCTCGACCCACTGCCGCACGGCCGGGGCGATGATGTCGTCGGAAGGGGTGAGTTGCATGTATGCGGCGTGTAATCGGGTCAGCAGGTCGGGCAGCGATGGTCCGGCGATCTTGGCCAGCGAAGCCTCCGCCGCGCGAAGGTGCGCGGCCGCGGCGCTGGTCGAGCAATCCATGGCTATGGCCAGCGACCGCTCGGACAGTTGCTCGCCGTGGCAAAGAATGACCACCTCGCGCTGCTGTTCGGGCAACAGTCGCACCGCCCGTACGAAGGCGATGAACGCCGGATCGTCGGCCGGGTGCGGCGCGAGGACTTCCTGGGCGGCCGACGCCGCGTGCTTGCCCGAGCGGCGCGAGGTGAGCAGCGTGTGGTGGTAGAACCAGCGCCACGGGGCGTCCGCGTCGGTCCACTTGTCAAACCGCCGCGTTCCCTGCCGCATCACGAATGCGATGATCCCGCGGGCGACGTCGTCGCGGCCGGCCAACGCCAGGGCCATGCGCGCGACGGCCGGATACAGCCGCGCCAGGACTTCGTGTATCGCGTCGGGATTGCCGCGACGGGCCGCATCGACAAGGTTTGCATCGAGGGTCATGGCTTAGTCTTATGCGTTACAGTGGGGCCAGCGTCCTCGCTGGCCTTCCTGATGCGTGAACCGTCTGGCATTCCGGGCCAGCGGGGACGCTGGCCCCACCGTTGTCACCGATTCGGCACGAAACTCCGCGATTCGGTTCGGCGGATTTCCACGAGCCCCATGAGCGGATCCTCGCGCACCAGGTCCACCGGCCCCGCCCACGAGGCCGACTCGCCCGTTCGGCCGCGATGCTGGAGGAAATTCATCCGCAGCATGAGCGGCCGTTCGCCGGTCTTGCCGGGCGGCAGCAGCGAGTCCCACGGGATCATGACCTCGCCGCGCCAGATGGCCTCAGTCACGTTGGCCGCATAGCGGATGTCGGTGCTGCCGAATGCCTGCCAGGGATTGACGTTGAGCCTGGGGTCCAGTCGGCGGAAAACTTCGATCTGGCCGCGCGGCTTGAAGGTCAGGTGAAACAGCGGCCCGGGACCGGCGGCGTAGATCGGCTGCAACACGATCTCAACGATATCCTCGCCCCAGGCCCGGCCGAACTGTCGTTCGACGAAGCTCCGCTCGGCGTTGGTAATGGGTGCATCGGCCCCGCCCAGCCGGAAGGCGAAATACAGGCTCTGCGGCGTCCATGTGGAGTAAATCGTCGATTCGGTCGAAGCCGGATCGAGCCGCTGGGCCTGGAGCGCCGGCCGGTCGATCAACTTTACCAGGCGGCCCTTGAAGAGAGTGTCCTCCGCCATCCAGTCATCCTTGAGGTTGCCATCGAGCACGATCTTGCGGCCCTGCTGAAGTTGCTCGCTGAATGACACCGGCAGGACCACCGACATATTGTACGACTGTTTGGAATACCCCTCGGTGAAAAGCAGCTTCGCAGGCGTCGCCTTGCCGGGCGACAGACCGGCCAGATCGACAGCGGCTTCGATGTCGAATCGGCCCACGGAAAACGCCGCCGAACGCGGCACGTCCACCGGTGCGGGCGACACCGCCCACGATTCGGGAACTCCGTTCCATTGCAGCCGGTTCGGCTCCGGGTGCAGATCGGCCGGATTGTAGATGTCAATGCCGAGCTTGAGCGCCACGGAGTTCTTCATCCCTGCTGGAGACAGCGTCCACTCGGCCGAACGAGGCACGAGAATCGGCCGGGCCTGCGACTGGGTCCATGCGGCCAGGTCGTAGGTGAGTTGCCGTTCGGTGCCGGCGTCGGTCGACTGGCCGGGCTTTGAAAGCTGGATCGTACGCGACAGCAGATCGACGGCCTGATCCCACGCCTTTGGATCGGCCGAGCCGCTCATCAGGCCGTAGATGGCGTCAGCACTCTGTCCCGGCTGAAGCTCCACGGGTTTCACGAGCAGCCTGGCGATGGCGGCCGCACGATCACCCTGCCCCCGCTGGCGGGCGAGCCAGAGATACTCGAAATCCTGTTGGGCACGCCGGAGCCATTTGAGCTGGATCGATGGCACCGGCTGCGACACGCCGAACCACTCGCCGGGATAGAACCAGACGGTCTCGTCGGGGTCGGCCGGAATGTCGGCGCTGGTCTGGCTTGGCAAAACCGAGTTCCAGGTTACGAGTTTGGCATTGCGGAGGAACGCCAGCATGGCCCACAGGCGGGTCTGGCGCTCGTCGGCACCCGCTCCGACACTCGGGACGAGTCCTGGCAGGTCCGTCCGCAGCCATCGCCCCACGGACGGGGGAAGCTTCTGGATCGAAGCTGTGGACACGAGCGGATCGGCCGAAACGAGCAACCGATCGAGCTGTTCGGGCTGAATACGCCCGGCCGCGTCGTTGCCAGCCAGTCTCACCTGGTCCTCCTCAAGCGGTACGGACACGCGAATCCGTGGGTGTGCGGCGAGCGTTTGTGCGGCCACGGTCGACAGTGCATAGGACTCTTCAAGCCCGATGCGCCCGAAACCCCGTCGGGATACCGGCGCGCTGGCCCGGACCAGCCAGTCGAGCTGGTCGAAGTGCGATGCGACTTCGGCCCAGTACAGGCGCTGCTGGTCGGGCGTGTACTCTTCGAGCTTGTCCATCACCGGCAGCGGCCAGTAGCCCGAGGGAACGGCATCGGCGAAGCCCGTGCCTTTGAGCCAGCCGGCGACGAGCGAATCGAAGTCGGACCAGTCGATGATGGGCTTGCCGCCGAGCCATTTGACCGTCGGCTGCAGTCGCGGGACCACCAGGTCCAGGCGGTGTGTGTGGGCGACGCGGACCATCTCGTCAATCAGCTTGATGGCCTGCATCTGCTTCTCGTCTTTGCGAGAGAGCAGCCGCGGCGCGATGTTCGAGAACAGGCCCGGCCAGTGTCTGGCGAGCGAATCCCATTCGACCGCGCCGACGAGAGCCAGGTGTCGCTCGTCGGGAAGGACGAAATCCTCAACGTGTATCTTCACCGCGGCCGAAAACGACGTGTGCCCGTCCTCGATGAGTTCGCAGTTGCTCTCGTAATTACCCGGGGCGATGGTGGGGGGGATCTGTATGTCGAACCAGACAATCGGCGGCCCGCCGGCTTTCCTGAGTTGGGCCAGTTCCAGGGTGCCGTTGGTCATCTCAAGCGGAACCATGGCGCGGGGCAGCATGGATTCCCCGGTGTTGAGGCCGCTGTAGCGGACGAAGCCGGCGCGGTTGACGTCGATGGGCAGCGGCACGACCTGGGCCACAGTCGTGCTTGCAAGGGGAATTGTCCCGGAGCCGGCGCTCTGGCGAATCGGAGTGATCTGGAGGGCATAGCCTTTACGCGAGGCGTTCCTGGGCGGGTTGTTGATCTGGATTGCGAAGTGAACGGTTTCGTTGCGGGCGGCGGCCAGCAGGATCGGCGGGTTGACCCCGATTGGACGCACCGGATCGATGAACCGCACCATCTGAACGCGAGCGGGGGGCTGGGCATCATCGGTGTTCGGCGACGAGGAACCCCCCGAACTCCCGGCTTTCCCGGCAAAGGGATTGCAGCCCGAAATGGTCCCGAGTCCAACGAGTATCGCCAGGAGAAGGTGGAATTGATGTCTTCGCATAGACGGCGGCGATGCATGAACGCATCTAATCCCGTTGGAGGTTTGCGTGATGTTTGGGCACAATCGCAGCAATCGCCACTTCTTTAGTCGATACCTCGCGGATACATCGGCCAAACAGGGCAATCTACGGCGATAAGCCCTGACTGCCAGACGGCACAGGGATTGCAGTCCGCATCTTAACGGGCAGGGGAGCGGCATGACAAGAGGCTCCGGCCGGCCAGAACAAAAAAAGAACCGGAACGTACCGGGTAAACGGTACGTTCCGGTGGAATAAGCCTCGTTTCCTCCTCCGCCAGGCTGCACGGCCAAACACCCTCGTCCGTGCAGCCTTTTTCTTCACAGGCCAAGTGTCCGACACCTACGCCGACCGCCTGCGGCGGATCAGACCCAGGACGCCGAGACCCAGGAGGGTCAGGGTACCCGGCTCGGGAACCACGGCGGTGCCCGGATGCGACATGTCATAGCCCGTCATGAACGCCGTCGC